>NZ_JBSRDC010000016.1:0-9198 GCF_055145285.1 Salinivirga sp.
CATAAAACTGGCACAAAACGAATCCGAATTAAAATTGCGCGCGCCCAAAAAGTGGCACAATTTGAACCGGAATTAGTGGCACAAACCACTCCGGAAATGGTGGCACAAATCGAATCAGATTATCCACCGTCCCACACACTCGCACCGAGTGTGCCGTGATGAGCTCCCTACGGACGGTTGTAATCGGTATGTTTTATATTGAAAATGATGTATAGAGATTACCTTCGTTGAGCTCGTAAACTCAGTTTGCAATTTCGGGCAAACTGTTAAACTGGTGTTATAAAATTAGTAAGTAAAAAGCGGTACAAATAAAAAAAAGTAATATAGTAAAACCTAAGGCGTTATTGCTATAGCGGTAACCTGAAGAAATCTGTTTTAATAAACTGGAACGGGAAATCTGAAATGGCTTCTACTGATAAAGATTGTGATCGCCATGACATTCTCAATTTAAGGTTTGTACAGCTCAATCAGCGACGCCATCGCGCGGAGTGCAGCGAAAAAGCTATCTGCCTATACCTATCATTAGAAAACAACAGCAAAGCCAAAACCATACTGCTGTTTGTATTTCAATTTTACTTTTGTATCTATTTGCCTCGGGATAAGATATCCCTGCTTTCGTTTCCAATCATTAATAGCACCAATCGCAGATCGGCGCTAGCTGGGTTTTCCGGTTTTATTAAAATTCAAACTTTCAGATGAGATTGCAAAATTTAAATTTATTATTCAGGTTTCGTCTTTTTAAGTAAAATCGAAATATCATCTAAAAAAATTTCACTAAACAGTTGCTTTCCCTTATCATTTAAATGGTCCGAATTACTATAAAGCCTTGGTTTGTTTGTAAATCTTTTATCATGGCTGTAATTAAGGTAAAGAACATCATATTTCGTAGCTAAATCATGCATCTTAGAAAAATAGTTTTCATTCAACCAGTCCTTACCAAAATTTTTGTTATACGCGCTATAATAAGGTGTTGTAACCAACACGGGCTGATGATTTGCATCTTTTATTTCCTGAAGCAACCTTTCAAGGTAAGCCATATTTTGAGCTTCTGATGAAAAATTACTGAGCATTTTATGCCTTTTCGCCCGTCTTTTTGCATGGTGATTAAGTTTTTTAATTATGCTTTCTCTGTCTGGCTTTTGTGTCGGAGCATTTTTTATATGCTTCTGTTTTTTTACATGCTTTTGTTCTTTTTTGGTTTGAATGAGTTTATTAAAGGCCTCCTGTAGTTTATAAATCGATAATTTAACGTCTTTTTTAACAGAGTAATTGTAGATATGCTCCGATGGTAAGTAATTATAAAACTTATTAGCAAACGCTTCTCCCACCTTGCCATCTGTGCGGTTTTCGTCTAATCCAAATGCAAAATAAGAGACTGGAATGACCACAACACCATTATCTACCAAATAATTATTTTCTTTTATGAACAGATAGTTATGCAGGTCATAAAAAAGTGTATTTCCCGAAAAATTAAAATGCATGCCGGTTAAGCCGCTGTTATCATAAGAGAAGTCTGCACCGTGAGAAGTGCCCAGATTGATGATATTCAGTTTCCCTTTCCTTATCTCGAGCAGTCTGACTCTCCAGTGATTATTTTTTGGATAAGCTAAAAATATGGTAATAGTAATCAATGAAAGCATTACAACTATTTCGGTTACAAATTTTCTCATTGCCTAATGTTTTAAAATTGAAAGTAGATAAACTCCTGCACTTCAAGCGACATGAACAAAACAATTGCCATAATTAACAAATAGGTAGCAACATAAACAACAATTTTGGGTTTGGATTTTATGAACTGAAAACCATATTCCTTATCGCGGCCAATCCACTCGATTATAATAAAAATAATCAGAATGATATAAATTTGATTGATTTCATTTGTTTTCAGCATACCCGGAACCTTAAAAAAAGATTCTGTGAAGAATCCTCCAATATAACTAAGGGCATGTCCGATGCTTTCTGCTCTGAAAAATATCCATGCAAATACAGTCAATCCAAAGGTAAGTACCATGGAAAACAACTCTCTAAGTGATGGTATCGATTTTCCTTTTCCAATAATATCAAGGTTTTTACGGTTGTTTTTTGTGAGTAGCAGGGGAAGGAAAAACATAGCGTTTAAAGCTCCCCAAACTATAAAAGTCCAGTTTGCGCCATGCCAAAAACCACTTACAACAAATATTATGAAGGTATTTCTGATTTTCATTCCTGTACCACCTTTGCTTCCACCCAGGGGAATATACACATAATCCCTGAACCAGGTGGAAAGGGAAATGTGCCAACGCCGCCAGAACTCGGCTATGTCACGCGAAAAATAGGGAAATGCAAAGTTTTTCATTAGATTGAAGCCCAAAAGCCTTGAAGTACCAATGGCAATATCAGAGTAACCAGAAAAATCACCATATATTTGGAAAGTGAAAAACAATGCGCCCAATACTAATGTAACCCCGGAATAATCTGCGGAGTTATTAAATATTAAGTTGGCATATTCAGCGCAATTATCGGCGATTACCATTTTCTTAAACAACCCCCACGTAATTTGAAGTATGCCATCCATTGCTTTTGAGTAGCTGAATTCGCGTTTTTTATGGAACTGGGGAAGCAAATTGGATGCTCTCTCAATTGGACCTGCTACCAGTTGCGGAAAGAAACTCACAAATGCCATAAAAGAGATAAAATCTCTTGTGGGTTCAAGTTTTCGTTTGTAAATATCAATGGTGTAGCTTAACGTCTGAAAAGTATAAAAGCTAATGCCTACAGGCAGGATAATATTTAAAGAATTAGCTTTAATTTCTGTTCCAAAGAAAGAAAAAGCGGTGATGAAGTTGTCTAAAAAAAAGTTGTAATATTTGAAAAAGCCCAGGAATCCGATATTGACTAAAATACTGGTCCAAAGTAGTATTTTTCTTTTACGTTGGTTTTCTTCTTTTAACAACCCAAGTCCTACTGTATAGTCAACAATAGTGCTAAATAAAATCAACAACAAAAATCTCCAGTCCCACCAACCATAAAACAGATAGCTTGAAGCGACAATAAGCAAATTTTGGAGCTTAATATTTTTGCTTCCTATGATCCAGTAGAAAGCAAAAACAATTGGCAGGAAAATGGCAAAATCAATTGTATTAAAAAGCATCGTAATTTATTGTTGACTTAAACCATTTCAACACAGAAATATAATTATTCATAACTATTCTGGTGGCTGAAATATTAGGACATATAAATTGCTTAAAATTGTGCCGCCAAATCTAACAATGTTTTTGATAAAATACAATCACCTTTATCCGAAATTTATTTGCCTCAGGATAAAATATCCCTGCGTTCTTTTCCAATCCTAACTAACACCGATCAAATATCAGCGCTAGCTTGATAAGCATCTTTATTAAAAAGTTTTTTAGTTGCGATGGGTTATCAGGTACTTTACTAATATCGGGAGATAGAATAATAGAGTTTGGTTAATCGCCATATAAGGGCATAAGATAAATCTGCCACCAGTAAAAGAAAAAACAAAATAAATAGTATTTTCTTAAGATTGTTCACACTTAAATTTTGTAACATTTTTGAATTGTTTATATTGTAGAATAACTTTTTAAAGACTATTTTTACACGTTTTTGAATTTTTAACACCAACGCTCATGGCTCTGAACAAAAGAATGAAAAAGCAAAACATAGTTCTATTTACTATACTTTTCACCCTCATCAATCTGGTTGCGAAGATATGGAATATTCATGAACATAGTCTTTATGGAGACGAACCTTTCAGCCTGTTTTTCTCCCAACAATCTCTACCTGAACTCTTTGAAAGAATAATAAATGACAAAAATCCATTTTTATACTTCATGATTCTGCATGGCTGGATTAAACTTTTTGGGGTAACAGTAGTCAACGCAAAACTTTTATCAACAATTTTCAGCAGTCTTGCTGGAGGACTAATTTTTGCACTTGGAGCTAAACGCTTTAATAGCAGGTTTGGACTAGTGGCTGCAGGACTTTTTCTGGTATCTTTTTCTCAATACTTTTATGCTCATGAAATTCGTGCGTTTGCGTTGGTGTCCCTTCTTGCTGTTTTATCAATCTTTATATTCTTAGAACTAATAAAGAAACCTAAAAGATGGCATATACCGGCATTAGCATTTGTTAACCTTGTTATGATATTGTCACATTACGCATCTTTTTTATTGCCTATTATTGAACTTATTGGAACCCTTTTATTCATCAAACAAAATAAGAAGGCATTCTTTTATTTTACTTATAGCCAGACTATTGCTTTTGTTTTTTTCTTGCCATGGTTTTTATACTCAACAATCAATCACGTTCCAACGGCTGGTGAGTTTTGGCTGGCTGTCCCTACACCATATCGCATACTTAAGGTGGGAATGAATGTTGTAAATCCTGTTCTTATGGCAGTAAATCTATTATCTTTCATCATTATTTATAATCCAGGATTAAGGAAAAAAACAATAAAAAAGGAATTTGATAAAAAAATATATTTCTTCTTATCTTTAGTTTTTTGGGGTACTCTCATTCTCAATTTCTTAGTGTCACAAAAATTTCCAATCTTATTAGATCGCTATGTGCTTTTTGCCTCCATAGGCATCTTTTTAGCGATAAGTTACTTATTTACACACCTTAATCTAACCAAAGTAATTTTCGCTACCTCATTTATTGTTTTACTTGGATTCTTGCTTTCTGTGAATTCGTATGATAATCAACAAGAAAACTGGCCTGAATTGGTCAATAACGTTAAAAGTAGCAAAAATAATAAAACCCTGGTTGTCATACACCAATGGTGGGAATTTAGAGCATTTTCTTACTATTATAAACCAGATTACTTTAGGGACTACAAAAACACTGTCCCCAAACTAAGGAATGATAATATCTACCCAATTGGAAATGCTAATTCCATAAAAGAGCTCATTCAAAATAATAACCCTGAAAAAATTATAATAGTTATGTGTCAAAGTGGGAAAAAGGAATTGTTTTTTAATCTGATGAAAAAATCTGGATACAAAAACAAAGACTATTACAAAAATAAGGGGCTCTCCTATGCAATATTTAAAAAAAATCAATAAATTTTATTTATCATGTCTGTTTGCATAATTACTAGTTTTTATTAATAATATCAGACTTATTCGGGGGCTAATGCACTCCGCTGTAGCTTTACAAATTATTATTGGTTACATTTTAATATAAAAACTTGTTTCACTTGACCGTTAAAACAATTAAAATTATTTTTGCCACCCAAATTTTAGTTGATCGTTATGAAAAAAGCACTAACAGTATTCTCGATAGTCGTAATTTCACTTTTCATCCTCTCTTTATTCGGATACATGGTCAACCAGATTTCAAGTGAAAATAAAAAATTTGGTTTTCTAACAGAGCCGGTAAAATTTATGTATTCCTTTCCAGAACTTTTTGAGCAATCGGTAGAAGAGGTTAAAGGCCTACCTAAAACATTTATACCTACCCCTAAAAACTTCGAGCCAATAAACAAACTCAACAAAGACATACTGGTGCTTTCAACCTTTTCTGACACCAGCAACTCAAGATCACTCGTAGTAAGGAATCTTAAAAACGACTCCATTTTAAATAAATGGACTCTCAGTCACGGGCATGTTGAACGTAGTAGGATTATGCATCCTCTGCTATACCCGGACACATCCGTTGTATTCGCTTTCTATTTCAAACCATCAGGCTTAAAAAGAGTCAGTAAAGAAGGCAAACTAATATGGAAACAGGATAGCGTAATAATACACCACTCCATGGAGCTAAACAGCGATGGCGATATTTGGGCTTGCTCTAAAGATCGCGTTTATTGGGCAACGGGTATGTACAAGCTTAACGAAAGGCGTGTTTTTTATATAGACTACCCCATAACCAAAATTGATGGTGAAACCGGTGAAATTCTTTTTCATAAGTCAATATCACAGATATTGAAAGATAACAATCTTGAGAATTACATTCTAAAATCTCCAGTTCCTAAAGACCCTATCCATGTAAATGATGTTCAACCAGCATTAAAAACAACTCAATTTTATCGGAAAGACGATGTCTTTATCAGCTTAAGAAATTTATCTTGTGTTATTCATTACAGGCCCTCTACAAATAAGGTAATTGATATTATTGAAGGTCCCTTTATTAGCCAACATGATGTTGATTTTCTAAATGACAATACATTGGCTATTTTTAACAATAACTTTTACATCAGAAGATCCAGGGAGACAAAGAAACCGCCAAAAGATTCAGCAACATTAGTTGACCTGGGTGATTTCTATTCAAATGTTGTAACATATAATTTAAAAAACAACAGCTATTCTTTTATTGGTGACTCACTGTTTAAAACAAATGAAATCTTCACTGCAACAGAAGGACTGGTAGAATTCATTGATTCATCGACTTATTTTGTGGAGGAGCAAAACTCCGGATTGCTTTGGATTATTAAAGACAATGAAGTTGTATATAAAAACGTTTTCAAATCACAACATAAAGGACATCACCATTTACCAAACTGGACAAGAATAATAAACTATGATTAACTTATACATCGGACCCGGACTGGGCATAGGTACAATTGTGTTGATTTTTATTATCGGAGGTATTGTAGTATTTGCCTTTGGGTATATCTTTTGGATGAAATTCAAAAGGTTTTTCAGGAAAAAAGATAAGAAATGATATATTACGCAATTCTTCTGATAAGCTTTTTTATAATTTTCCTTTTTATCCGCTTAAACCGGGTTGCTTTTCAAAAATTGGCTAAAAGTAGCCTGGAATTGGTCAATGGTCTTATGGCCGAAACGGATGAGGATGAAAAAATTAAAGATGTACAGCAAAAAACCAATGGTTTAGTTGCCGCTCTGTTTAAAATGTTTTTGGTAATCATTATTGCTTTTGCCGTTGGTAGTATCCCAATAATCATCTATGCCCTGGTAACAGAAACAAACTACCAGGAACTCGATTTTTCCTCGTTTTATGCCATACTTTTTCTTTCCCTGGGGGCCACCATTCCCTTTATAATTCCATCGGGCAAGAAAAAAACTTCGGATTACTCCGAACTCTCGCAGCTATTGCACAGAATGGCACTCGACAACTACAATATTTCCAACCGTTTATTTAAAAGAGAAAAGAAAAAAATCAGAAAAAAAGGCTTAAAACAGCGGCCCGATTTCGTAATTGTTTCAGGGCTCGCGCGAGCCGGGACAACCAGTTTAATGAACGACCTGTCGGAGGTTGATGGCTTTGTATCGCTCAATTATGCCAATATGCCATTTCTGATGGCCCCAAACACCTGGCGCAAATTCTACAAACCAAAAACCGAAAAGCTCAAAGAGCGCAGCCACAAAGATGGCATTATGATTGGCTACAACTCCAACGAAGCACTGGAGGAGTATTTCTTTAAAGTAAAAGCCGATGATGCTTTTATTAAAGCCGATCACCTTACAGAATATTCTATTTCAGAGGAAACATACAACGACTACCTTGACTACCAAAACATCATAAAACCTGACGATAAAAAAACGTACCTGGCTAAAAACAACAACTTTATTTTAAGGTACAACTCCATGCGTAATTATAATGGAGAATTCATAATGGTGCTAATGTTTCGTGACCCACTAACGCATGCTGCGTCATTAATGGAAAAACACATCGAATATCAAAAATTACAAAAAGAAGATCCTTTTGTGCTTGAATACATGAACTGGCTGGGACATCATGAATTTGGACTAAACCAAAAACCCTTTGTTTTTAATGCGCATGAGTACAATAATCCATATGATAAAACCAGCTTAAACTATTGGTTGAAAAACTGGATTTATTATTACCAATACATCCTAAAAATCGACCATCCGAACACACTGCTGATTAACTATGATGATTATTGTAAAAATCCCGGCATTGTTGTCAAAACCATCCTTCAGAAAACACCATTAAATAGCAAAATCCCCGAATTTCAATCCTTCAACAATTCAAGAAAAACAAACCGGGAGTTTGATAAAAACCTTTATGAAGAAGCTCAGCAAGTTTACGCGAAACTTATCGACAAGGCAAACAGCGGTACATAAAAAGTATTTGCATCAGTTCTAAACTACTATAACTAAAAATCACTATTTTTACTTTTATTTAAATCACTCACTATGAAAAAATTACTGCATATTACATTAGCCCTTTCCATCGCAGCATTGCTGGGAGCATGCTCAACGAGCCAAAACAACCAACCCGATCCGGATTATTTACCAGAACTGAAAGCTGAAATTCCGGCTGAACTACAGGACAATCCTGAAGTTGTGGAATACATTGAAACCACAACCGAAGCGCTAAATGAGCTTTCCATCAACCTCGAGGACCTTTTTGTAAAAATTGAGCCTTATGTACACAAAGACGAAAGCGAACTCTCAACCATGGAAAAACTCAAAATGAGCAAACATGTTTTGGCTTTCACTGCACAAATGGCTAAGGTTGGTGCCCGTATGGCCACCATGAAGCAAACTTATCACATGATGTCTGACGACCTCACCGAAGAAGAACAGCAAGCACTGGATGTGATCAATGAAACCTTTGAAAAACGTATCCGTGAGCTGGATAAAAAATATGAGAATCTGGATAACATCCATATGGACCCCGACGAAGAAATGCCGGAACCGGATTCGGCGATGGTTTAAATGCGCAGCAGCATATGGACCCGTCATGGCAAGACCTCGCCTCCCAAAATCCTGGAGGTCTAATGAAATAGTGACAGATTACATAAAAGATAACCTATGAGGGTCTTGCTCGAAGCGAGGCCCTCACTAAGTAATGCTGATTGACGCTAAAGAGGTACGCTGGTCCAAGCGTCATTAAGGTTGTCCAAAATGCGCATTACATACTTCTGTTTACAGGAATGTTTTCTCGCAACGCACGCCACGAAAATAATACGCAGCGCACGCCAAGATTTCCTACGTTGCGATCGTTGCGCCTTCGTTGCGAGCTTTGCGTGAAATAATATTCCAGGATGTCACTGTTAGGAAGTGTGGTAGCCGTCTGTTGAAACCTTCGGTTGCGATGAATTAGAACGGAACTGTTTTAGCCTAAATCATTTGCCCATTTTAACCCAACTTGAAAACACAAACGCATAAATAACTTCCATTGAGTGCATTATGATTTTGTTTTTTACAATTGGGGGACTACTTTTGTTTTTCTAACATATGGGCGGTGTTTAAAATTATGGCT
>NZ_JBSRDC010000017.1:0-32656 GCF_055145285.1 Salinivirga sp.
CAATGATACCAAGTAATCAATACAGGCTTGCTCCGATTTAAACATTTCTTCAAATTCCATTTGATCTGCCGGATATTTCATTTCGTAAAGATAAAACTTTACGGGAGATGATCAGATACCCCATTTTCTTTATTTTCATACTTTCCGCTTTCGTGAAACAGGCTGTGTATTAAACTTACTGTTATGGCTCCATTCGTTTACAGTGCTCTTATGCTCATTTTAAATTGGTTGCCCCGGTCTTCGTAATTGTCGAAAAGATCGAAGCTGGCACAAGCAGGCGAAAGCAATACACAATCACCTTTTTTGCCCATGTTAAAAGCCATTGATACGGCATCTTTCATGCTAAATGCTTCGGCTATATGGTCTACTTTGCCACTGAAAAAATCTTTAATTTTTTTATTATCTGTGCCCAGACAAACAATGGCTTTTACTTTTTGCTGTACAAGCTCTTCTAATTCGCTGTAATCGTTGCCTTTGTCAATACCACCCACAATCCATATAACCGGTTTGCGCATACTTTCGAGCGCATACCATGTGGAATTGATGTTGGTGGCTTTGGAGTCGTTGATGAATTCTATGCCACCTACTGATATAAAAGGCTCAAGACGGTGTTCAACGCCACTGAAAGTCATCAGGCTTTCTCTTATATTGTCTTTGCTAATGCGCAATATATCAGCTGCAATGCCGGCGGCCATGCCGTTGGTGGCATTGTGCTTTCCTTCAAGAGCAAGCTTTGTGTAAATCATATCAAATTCATTGTTTATGCTATTAAAAATTATTTTGTCGTTATTTAACCAGGCTCCCTTTTCAGGTGGTTCTAATGTGGAAAACTTCAGTGTTTGTGCATTCCCTTCATTGAAATGCATGTGTGTATTGATTACCGGGTCATCAGCATTGATGATTAGGTAGTCATCTTTGGTTTGGTTTTGTGTAATGCGGAATTTTGAAGCAATGTAAGATTCAAAAACATTGTTGTAACGGTCGAGATGGTCAGGTGTGATGTTAAGCAAAATTGCTATGTTGCATCTGAACTGTTTCATGCCATCTAATTGAAAACTGCTAAGTTCAATCACGTAATAGTTGTAATTGTTTTGAGCTACCTGACGTGCGAAACTTTGTCCGACATTACCAGCCATACCTGCGTTAAGACCTGCTCTTTTCAATGTTTGGTAAGTCCACATCGTGGTGGTGGTTTTTCCGTTGGAGCCGGTTATCCCGATTATAAATGCAGAAGTGTAACGACCTGCAAATTCTATTTCAGAAATCACTTCAATATTTTGCTCCAGTGCTTTTTGTACAATTTGGACAGATTCTGGTATGCCCGGGCTTTTTACAATGGTTTGTGCCCCAAGGATTTTTGTTGCATCATGCCCTTTTTCTTCCCATGGGATATTGTGTTGGTCCAGTTCTGCTTTATAGTTTGGTTTTATTTTACCATTATCCGAAACCCACACATTGAAACCCTGCTTGTGTGCAAGAATAGCCGATCCAACACCGCTTTCGCCGGCGCCAAGAACTGCAATATGTGGGTGTTGTGTTTTCATTTTTAGCGAATTTTTAGGGTTAATATGGCTATTACAGCAAGCAGTAACCCGATAATCCAGAAGCGTGTAACGATTTTTGCCTCAGGCATTCCTGATTTTTGATAATGGTGGTGTAAAGGAGCCATGCGGAAAATTCGTCTGCCGGCTCCAAATTTTTTCCGGGTATATTTGAACCACGATACCTGCATAATTACCGAAAGGTTTTCTACGAGGAATATTCCACATAGTATGGGTATCAGAAGTTCTTTGCGAATAAGAATGGCAAAAACAGCAATAATACCGCCAATGGTAAGGCTTCCGGTATCGCCCATAAATACCTGTGCAGGATAGGAGTTGTACCACAAAAAACCAATGGTTGCACCAATAAATGCACTCATGAACACTACAAGTTCGGCTGTGTAGGGGATGTAGTAAATGTTGAGATAATCGGAATAAATAAGGTTACCGGAGAGGTAGGCCAGCACACCCAGTGTAACCCCGGTGATGGCTGAGGTGCC
Source organism: Salinivirga sp. (assembly GCF_055145285.1). Taxonomy (NCBI): domain Bacteria; kingdom Pseudomonadati; phylum Bacteroidota; class Bacteroidia; order Bacteroidales; family Salinivirgaceae; genus Salinivirga; species Salinivirga sp. The sequence continues at coordinate 2,042 of NZ_JBSRDC010000017.1, forward strand.
TGTTGCCAGTCCATCTAAGCCATCTGTCATGTTTGCACCGTTCGAAACAGCTGCAATGATGAAAATTACTACTACGATAAAAAAGCCCCAACCCCATTTTTGAGCCGTTTCATTATCCATGAATAGTTCAAAAAGTGTAGCATAATCACCATCGTTGTTTTTAAAGAATGGAATGTTGGTTCGTGTAGCTTTGGTGTTATGAACGTTTTCTGCTGGTGCTGCTGTCGATATTTCCTCGGTAATTTCCGTTTTTGTTCCTGGTTTAAGGGTGTCTTCACGTATAACCACATCAGGGTGCAGCCACATAACCAGGCCAACTATTAAACCCAGCGTGATTTGCCCGAGTAATTTGAATTTTCCTGCGAGTCCTTCTTTATGTTTTTTAAATACTTTGATATAGTCATCAATAAACCCAATTCCACCCAGCCATAGTGTGGTAATAAGCATGAGTATGATGTAGATGTTTTCCAGTTTTGCGAATAAAAGCGTGGGAATTAAAATGGAGCCTATAATAATGAGCCCGCCCATGGTCGGGGTTCCTTTTTTCTGCAGCTGACCCTCGAGCCCGAGGTCTCTTACCGATTCTCCAATTTGCTTGATTTGTAAGTACCGTATCAGGCGTCTCCCATACAGCATTGAGATAATGAGCGATGTAATGATGGCCAATGCCGACCGGAACGTAATATACTGGAACATGCCGGAACCCGGCACATTTATTTCCTGAAGATAATCAAACAAATAGTATAACATAGGTGCTTATTTAAAATGCTTTAATAATATTTGACGGTCATCGAAATGATGACGTTTACCTTTTACCTCCTGGTATGTTTCGTGTCCTTTGCCTGCAATGACTATGATGTCGCCGGCTTTTGCAAATCCAACAGCTACTTTTATGGCTTCTTCGCGGGATTCAATTGTGAATTCTCTACCAGTAAAATTTATTGGGATGCCGGTTTTCATATCTTGAATAATGGCTTCGGGTGCTTCAAATCGTGGGTTGTCTGATGTGAATACTACCGTATCTGCAAATTGACAGGTTTTTTGTGCCATAAGCGGACGTTTTGTTTTGTCGCGATTGCCTCCGGCACCAATTATTACAATTAGTTGTTCGTTGCCAGTTCGAACCTCATCTATTGTTGAAAGTACGTTTTCTACCGCATCCGGTGTATGTGCGTAATCAATAATGCCATGCACACCTTTGGGTGAGATGATATGCTCAAATCGACCTCTTACCGGTTTTTGTTTGCTTAGTACCTTTAATATTTCCTGCTTGTCATCATAAAACTGTGCTGCAGTGGCATACACGGCCATTAAGTTGTAAGCATTAAAAACACCTGTTAGCATGGTCCACATCTGGATTTGATTAATCTGCAGCATCGTGCCATCCATCTCTTTTTTTATGATTTTGGCTTTAAAGTCGGATGGTTTTTTCAGGCTGTAACTGATGCGCTTTGCTTTTGTGTTTTGTACCATGATGCTGCCGTTTTTGTCGTCCAGATTGTAAACAGCTTTAGCCTTATTGTTCAGGTGATTAAAGAATTTTTGTTTGGCTTCTATGTAACTTTTAAATGTTTTATGATAGTCCAAATGGTCTTGGGTGATGTTGGTGAAAACACCGCAGGCAAAGTTTATATATTTTACACGGTCCTGATCAACTGCGTGTGAACTTACTTCCATGAAACAGTATTCACATCCTGCATCCCGCATTTCTGCCATAGATTCCTGTATGGCAAGTGGGTCGGGAGTGGTATGGGTTGCGGGTTTTTCGTAATCGTTGATGAGGATTTTCACAGTGGAGAATAATCCGCATGGGTACCCCAATTGGCGAAAAACATTATAGAGCATCGTGGCCGTTGTGGTTTTTCCGTTTGTGCCAGTTATGCCTATAACTTTCATGGTCTCCGATGGATTGTCATACCATTGTGCTCCAATCCAGGCGAGGGCTTCCCGTGTGTTTTTTACTTGTATGATTGTGGCATTGTTGTTTTTGATATGCTGTGTGTCTTCACACAAAATTACTGATGCGCCGGCTTCTATGGCCATATTTATGAAACGATGCCCGTCTGCCTCAGCACCTTTAATGGCAATAAATAAACTGTCTTTTTTTACCTTTCTGGAGTCAAATTCAATTGAACTTACAGGCGACTGTTCTTTGCCACTTATTAGTTGGTATGGATATCCACGTAATATGTCAGTTAATTTTTTCACTAAAATTTGTTTGATAAAGTTAATTTTATGTGCTGCCCTTTTTGATATACATCATTGGCTCTCAAGCTCTGGCTTGTAATGATTCCGTGCCCTCTGAAAGTTACCTTAAAGCCTGCGTTTTCGAGTAAAGGGAGAGCGTCTTTAATACCCATGCCTACAACGTTTGGCACAATTTGGTCCCGGATAAGTCTGTTTTGGAATTTTACATCTTCGTTTGTTTTGGTGGTAACAACCCAGGGAGTGCTACCACTGTTATCGTCAATTGGAATATTAAATTCATTGAGCAGGTACGCAATATCATTCTTGTTCCCTGACAGAGAGTAGGGTATAAGTTCTTCTATGTCAGCCCTAACTTCGTTAAGTGGTGTGTGCATTTCGTGTCGTGTTGCATATACCTTGTCGGCGATTTCACGAAATACCGGACCAGCCACCGCGTTACCATAATACTGACTGTTCGAAGGTTCATTTACGACCACAATACATGAGTATCTTGGGTTTTCTGCCGGAAAGTAGCCTACAAAGGAGGCTTGATAGCTAACTTTCGATTGATATTTATATCCGTATTTTTTATTGGCAATTTGTGCAGTACCTGTTTTTCCGGCAATTTTAAAATTCAGATTGGCTAAATTGCGGGCAGTTCCGTTTTCTACAACCCCTTCGAGCATGATTTGTGCTTTTTTTATTGTTGACGGTGATGCTATGCGCTTGTCAATTATTTCAGGATGGAATCGTTTAATTGTCTTTCCGTGGTTTTGAATAGCTTTGATTAATCGGGGTTTTACCATTGTTCCACCGTTTGCAACAGCATTGTAAAACATGAGTACCTGTAGCGGAGTCATTTGTAGCTCATACCCGTAAGACATTTGCGGTAAGGATATCCCGGACCAAAATTTGTCGCCGGGATATTTGATGTATGGACTGGCTTCTCCAGGAATACAGACCCCTGTTTTTTCATTCAAATGCATGCCATACAGCTGCTCAACGAACTCTTTTTCACGTCCCTGATAATGCTGGGTGATGATTTTTGTCATACCTACATTAGAGGAATATTCAAAAACCTGCCGAACTGTTATTTTGCCATAACCTCCTAACTTGGAGTCTCTAATGATGTGGTTGTAATATTTAGCAAATCCGTCTCCTGTATCAATACTGTCATTAATGTCTACATAGCCATCTTCTAAGGCTGCCATAAGTACGGGTAGCTTAAAGGTACTGCCTGGTTCTGTTTTTTCGCCCACTGCAAAGTTGAACGTTTCATAATATTTGTCCTTATCGTTTTTTTGCAAGTTGGCTATGGCCAGTATTTCGCCGGTTTGTACTTCCATGAGTGCAGCCGTACCATGTCGGGCGTTATGTTTTTTCAGAATTCGCAGGAGTGCATTATGCGCCACATCTTGTATGTTGATGTCGATTGTTGTAACGACATCTTTTCCATTTACAGGGTCGTTTGTGGCATCGTCGTTCACCGGTTTCCAATAGTTTCCAGCAATCCGTTTTTCCATTCGCTTTCCGGGCATACCGGCCAAAACGCTGTCAAAAGCAGCTTCAATGCCTACTCCACCAACTTTTATTCCCGGAAAAACATATCCTATGGTTCTGCTCGCGAGGCTATTGAAGGGTTTTTTGCGTTCGCTTTTCGATTTTACAATCAACCCACCTTTATACTGGCCTCTTCTGAAAATCGGAAATTCTTTAAGCTTCTTGAGCTGATGATAACTAACATTTCTTTGAATTAAATAGTAACGTTCTTTGCGATAGCGTGCAGCCATCAGTTCTTTTTTATATGCTTCTTTAGTTTTGTCTTTAAATAGTTTTGATAGAGAAAGGGCCAGAGAATCAACTTTGGATTTGAAAATCTCAGAAGTGAGCGCTTCAGGCACCATGTCCATCCTGATTTCGTATTCGGGAACCGAGCTTGCCAGCAGCCTGCCGTCGCGTGCGCGTATGTCGCCACGGGTTGGCGTAATGGTCCTTTCACGAAAGTTTACTCTTTCATATTTGAGCCATTTTTCTGCCTGTCCATACTGAATATTCAAAATAGCACCTATAATTATAAGCGCTATTACCACAACGGCTCCATAAACGAACCCAATACGACCAATTATTTCACCACGTATGCTCATTCAAAAGCGTTTTTGTCTACTACAATTTTAATTGGCGGCTCCCTTGATTCAATTAAATCAAGATTTTTTTCACTCAGTAATCTCGCAACCTCACTCTGATTACTTTGTTGCATAAGTTCTGACGATGTTGCTATAGCTTCGGGTTGCAATTCTTTGAGTTCTTGTTCCAGCTTTTTTGTTTTTCGTACCATCTTTTCTGCATGGTAGTTGTTTCCGATATACAGGATTCCCAGAAATGCCAGGAAAAACATAAATGGCAAATTTGACACAAAGAATTCATTGGTTAAAATTGAACCATCAACGATGTCTTTCAGGATGTTTCGTTTGCTTGATTTTTTATGCTTTTGTCCCTGAAAGTCATCAAATTCCTGATATTCTGCTTGCCTGTCTTCCATTATTTCTTTTCTGCTATTCTGAGTTTGGCACTTCTTGACCTGGGATTATTTGCTATTTCTGTTTCATCAGGAACAATAACGTTCCGTGTAATTACCTTAAACGGAACCTGTGGGTTGCCATAGAAGTCTTTTACAATTTCACCCTCCATGTTGCCCGATTTAAAATAGTTTTTTACTAATCTGTCTTCAAGAGAATGATAAGTAATTATTGCAAAACGACCTCCGGGTTTAAGCAGTTGTGTCCCGTCTGTAAGCAACGCTTCCAGAGCAGGTATTTCCTGGTTAACCTCGATGCGAACTGCCTGGAAAAAACGAGCCAGGAATTTGTTTTCTGCTTTTTTTGGGAACAACGGTGCCACGAGTTCTTTGAGTTGTCCCGTTAATTCAATTCTCTCTTTGTTTCTTGCCTCTAAAATTACCTGAGCTAACTTTCTTGCATTACGCAATTCACCATAGTTTCTGAAAATGTCCATCAATTGCTCAGGTGCGTATTCATTAATGACTTTTTCTGCCGTTAATGTAGCTCGCCGATTCATTCGCATGTCTAATTTGGCATCGTATCGGAAAGAAAAGCCTCGCTCGGCAGTGTCGAAGTGGTGAAAAGATACGCCCAGGTCAGCAAGTATGCCATCAAGGTCTTCCACATTGTAAAAACGCATAAAGTGTTTTAAAAACCGGAAGTTGTGATGCACAAACGTAAATTTCTCGTCATCGGGTGCGTTCTCCAGAGCATCATCGTCCTGGTCGAACCCGAAAAGGCGGCCTGTGCCAAGTTTTTTTAATATGGCCAAACTGTGCCCGCCACCCCCGAACGTGGCATCTACATAAATGCCCGACGGATTAATTTGCAGCCCGTCTATACAAGCTTGCAATAATGCCGGTGTGTGGTATTGTGTCATGCTTCAGGATTTAAACTGTCTCCGATTACCTCGCTGGCTAATTTGGAGTAATCAATTTCTTGATTAAATAATTCGCTGTAACGGTCTTTTGACCAAATTTCTATTTTTCCATTTTGCCCGGCCAGCACAACCTCCTTGTCTATACTTGCATATTCAAGCAATCGTTTGGGTATCAGCAGACGACTACTGCCATCAAGTGACAGTTCTGCAGCGCCTTTGGCGAAACCACGCAAAAACATATTGTGTTTTGCATTAAATGGGTTGAGTTTCTTTCTCAAAATGGAATTCTGACGCTCCCATTCTTCCATAGGATAAAGCACCAAACATGCTTCAAATAAATCTTCTTTTATGACAAAGTTATCCTGTGCAGTTGCTGTAATCTGCTTTTTAAGGGCTGATGGAAAGACCAATCTTCCCTTAGTATCGATTTTTAAATTAAATTCTCCAATAAAGGTTACCATGCTGCACAGAATTAACAGAAGTAAAATTACAACAAATTTTCCCACGTGCAACCACTTTTACCCACTTTTTCCCACATTGTTGATAACTTTTGGCGGGTCATTCGGAACGAAAGTTGATATTAAATTAGCTCTAATATAGAAATACTGGAATGATACATAATTTTTTCTATTTTTGTCGTAATGTGCATTAACCATCAACCCTTGTGGGGGAAAATTGTTATTACTAAATGCATCTGAAACATGCTAAAAGTTATAGTTTGATATGGAAGATAATAGTATAACACCCATACAACTTGATTTGAAAGAGGCTATTGCCTCCAAGAACAGGCGTTTGGCCAAAGCTATACCTGGCTTTATTATGCGGTATCTGAAGCGTACGATTCATGAGGAAGAGCTTAACCGTATATTATATGATTATGCCGATAAATTCGGGAATGATTTTGTACGTGCAATACTGAAAGATTTTAATGTAACTTATACTGCACATCATACAGATCGTGTTCCAAAGGGAGGAAGGTATATTTTTGCATCGAATCATCCGCTTGGAGGGTTTGATGGTGTAATAATGGCGGATTTGATAGCTTCAATCTGGGGTGAGCCCAGGTTGTTGGTAAATGATTTACTTTTGTTTATCAAGAACTACGATCCTTTGTTTTTACCCATTAATAAACATGGCTCGCATAGTCGCGAAGCTATTAAAGTAATTGATGAGGCTTTTAAATCCGATCATCCAATTCTGGATTTTCCTTTTGGCCTTGTTTCCCGGAAAGTGAAAGGCAAAATAGCCGACCTGGAATGGAAACGTACATTTGTGAACCGGGCAAGAAAATATGAGCGCGATATTGTGCCTGTGTATTTCGAGGGACATAATTCGAAAAAGTTTTATCGTGTAGCGCAATGGCGTAAGCGGTTGGGTATAAAAGCTAATATTGAGATGTTTTATTTGCCCGATGAGGTTTTTAAACAGTGTAATAAGCATTTCGATGTGTATTTTGGAAACCCAATATCATATAAATCGTTGACTAATGAAAAGTCAGCCAACGAGTGGGCTGCTGAAATAAAAAAAACTGCTTATTCTCTCAAGCCGAAATAATGATATTCATTATATTTGGACATTTTTCAATGTTTTGCAGCTTTTCTGGATTGTTGAAAATAATATGGCCCGACATTTTTTGAGAGCGGTAGGAACTTTTATTTGAAGCGAAAGTGTACTTTAGCCATAATTTCACCCAAATGGGGCTGTTTTTCAGAATACATGCATTTTTATTGCTATTAAATATAAACAGTACGGACTGTTTTTTGTGTAGAACCAGAGGATTAAATAAATTGAATGGAGCCAATTATTGAACCCATACCAACAGAATTGCTGGAGAAAGAACTTACTCCCGATAAATTTGTGCGTTATACCAATTATGGGCATAACGAGATTTATGCATTTACTTATCACACTGCCCCTAATCTTACAAAAGAAGTAGGACGGTTACGTGAATATACTTTTCGCGTGGCTGGCGGGGGAACCGGTAAATCCTTGGATTTGGATAAGTTCGATATGCAGGAGGAGCCATATTACCAATTGATTGTTTGGTCACCCGAAGAGCGCCTTATCCTTGGCGGATATCGCTATATTGTTTGTAATAAAGCACAGCGCGACGAGAATGGCGTTTTGCAGTTGGCCACTTACAGACTATTTAATTTTAGTGAGAAATTTGTAAAAGAGTATTTGCCATATACGATAGAATTGGGCCGCTCATTTGTTCATCCTGATTATCAATCCTCCAAACAAACACGAAAAGGTATTTTTGCCCTGGATAATCTGTGGGATGGGCTTGGGGCCTTAGTCGTTGAGCATCCTGAAAGCAGATATTTTTTCGGTAAAGTAACCATGTATCCGCATTTTAATAAAGAAGCACGGAACATGATTCTATACTTTTTGCAAAAGCAGTTTTCTGATGATGCAAACCTTATGGAGCTTATTGATCCCATGGAGCTTGGGATTGACTATGAGGCCTATGATGAACTTTTTGATGGGGATAATTACGAGGAAAACAAAAAAATATTAAGGCAGAATGTAAGGAAATTAGGAGAAAATATACCTCCCCTGATAAATGCTTATATGAATTTATCTCCTTCAATGAAAACTTTTGGTACGTCATTCAATAAATATTTTGGTGGGGTAGAAGAAACAGCTATTATGATTATAATAAATGATATTTACCCATCAAAAATAGAAAGACATGTTAAAAGTTATATAGAACAGAAAAAAGGCCGCAATTCATAAATTTTCAGAATTGTAAAACGGCCTTTTTTAAAATATTATCACTATCAATCTTCCGAATTTTTTAAGGCATCTTGTAGCTTAACGCATTAATGTTCATTCCTGCTCCAACTGATGCAAATACAATTGATTCTTTCTTTTCAATGGAATGCGATTCCAATTCTCCTTTCAAAATCAAATCTAAAAGCGTTGGGATAGTTGCAACCGAACTATTGCCCATCCACGAAATTGTCATGGGCATGGTGTATTCAGGAACATCCTTAATGTCGTACAATTTGTAAAGTCTTTTTAAAATTGCTTCGTCCATTTTGCCATTGGCCTGATGAATGAGTACCTTTTTTACATCATGTAGATGGGTATTGCTCTTCTCAAGACAACTTTTAATAGCCTGTGGTACGTTTTCCAAAGCATATTGATATAACTTCCGGCCGTTCATTTTCAGGAATAAATCTTCTGATGGCTCATTGCTTGGTTTGTAAGATTTATCCATGTAAAGCATCTGGGAGTATTCAATGGTGTCAGATCTTGTTTGATGCGCGAGAATACCAACGGGGGTTTCGCTTTCTTTTGCTTCTAAAATCGTAGCACCTGCACCATCAGCATAAATCATGCTATCACGATCGTGGACATCAGAAATGCGCGACAATGTATCGGCTCCGATGACCAATATTTTTTTTGCGTCGCCAGATTTAATAAAATAGTCTGCCTGGATAATCCCCTGCAACCAGCCGGGGCAACCAAAGGCTATATCGTATGCTACGCATCCCGGATTTTCGATGCCCAATTTGTATTTTACTCTTGCGGCAAGCGATGGTACCATTTCAGTTCTGTTGGTTCCGGCCTTTACATCTCCAAAATTATGCGCAACTATGATATAATCCAGGCCCTCTTTGTCTATCGAAGCACGTTCTATTGCATCTTGTGCTGCAAAAAATGCAATGTCAGAAGTAACTAAATCATCTGAAACATATAAACGCTCCTTTATCGTCGTTATTTCGGAGAATTTGTGTATGATTTCTTCGTTTGTCTTCTGGATTTTCTCGCCATTGGATTCATAAAATTCGTTAACTAAGAAATCTTCGTTCTTTATTCGTTCAGTAGGAATATAACACCCCGTTCCTGTAATGATACTGTAAATGGACTTACTCATGGTCAATTTGTTTTGACAGTTAATTATATTTATTGATGAATCGAATCTGAATTAATTATTAGCTTGGAGGCTGATACTGAAATATGTAGAACAGCTCCGGGTATAAAAATTCCAAATAGGATTTGTGCCTGTAAATATCAGTGTAAAAAAAAAATAAAACAACTTTATCGCGTAAAAGTTGAATCTCTTGTTTCATTTTTATGTAAATGAAGAAAAATGTTATTGATGATAAATATGGTAAGAGCGAACGCTGATGCTGCCAGAAAGACCCACATAAAATTTTTATTAATAAAGAAAAATGCCACTACTACTGGCCCCAGGGATTGACCAATACGTAAGACCATACTGTTAATAGACATGATTGATGCACGCTCTCTTACGGATGCTATTCCGGCTAACAATGTTTGAATGGTTGGAATGAAAAGTCCCTGACCAATACCAAATAACACTACAGAAAAAATTACATAAATAATTTTTGTAGAAAAGGCCAAAAGAATTAGTGCCATAAAATAGGAGAGCGATGCAACTGATATGATTTGTTTTTTGTTAAGCCGTTTCGTGATTTTTCCGAGTTGAGTTGCTGTAGCTGCCGTAGTGAGTGACATGGCCGACATAATGATGCCAATCTCAAACGAGTCTGACTGGAAAGTGGTTTCCAAAAAGGAAGGCAAAAATGTAAGAAATGCTCCATATAGTATGATGAATACCAATATATTCATGCTAAATAGTGCCCACACATAACCTTGATTAACAATGCTCCATAAGGTTCTAAAATATGTTTTTACATCTTGCCCGTTATCAGGTTTTGACGTTTTCAATGTTATCAAAACCATAATGGCTACAGGTATGGCTAACAGCGGCAAATAGAATATAAATTTCCAGTTAAGCAGCGCCAACGTTCCTCCAATAGCCGGGTAAGAGGCTGTGCCGATACTCAAAACACTGGCATTGTAGCCCATTATTTCAGCACGTCTGTTGCCTTCAAACAGATCACCTATCAGCGTTATATTGAGCGAGCCCAGCGAAGCAGCCCCTAAACCCTGGAAGACCCTCAGTATTAATAAGGTGTTGAAATTGTTGGTGTGAGCGCAGGCAGCACCGGCCAATGCAAATAGTATTAAGGATGGAATAAGCACCGCTTTGCGACCCAGCCGATCGGCAAGGATCCCCATTAAGGGTGCCATAAAAATACCTGGAATAGTAAAAGCTGTGATTAAGAGACCTATTTCCTCCATGCTCAGATTAAAGTGTCTCGCAATGGTCGGAAATGCCGGAGTTAAGCTCGCTACCCCCATTACGGCCAATAACGTAATTAAGAAGATCGTGATTATTACTTTTTTATTGCCTTTTTGCTGCATTTGTATATCAGTGTTTTAAAGTAGTTTTCAATTTATATATAATTGTTGAAAAATGCTTTGTAAAAACAAATATTATCTTTGTTGCAAATTGTAAAATTAATTAAAATGAAACAGCTCGGTATTTTTTTAGTATTTTTCGCACTCACCTCATGTGCAGTACACCAGGGAAATATTTCAACTAATGTTAATCACTCAACGGAAAGTCATCAATATGTTGATTTTGCTGTAGGGTATAGTAAAGCCACGTACCTTTTGGGTATTGGGGGTTTAACTAAAGATATGCTTGTATCTGAGGCATACAGGAATTTGCGCATGTCCTATCCTCTTGATGCAAACCAAACTTTAGAAAATATTGTTGTAAATTCAAAACGTACCTGGATTGGCCCATTCAGGAAGCACGAAATAATGATCATTGGTGATGTGGTGGAATGGGACAATGAGTTGAAAATTACTTATGCTAAAAAGTATGAGCATCAATTCCTGAAAAATAAAACATTGTCTACTGAAGATGTTTCCCTTAACGATAAGATGATGTTTTTAAACAATGGAGAAGTGCTTAATGGACGGGTTGTCTCATTGTCAGATAATAAGGGCATTGTTTTTTATTTTGACGCATTGGGGCATTTTCAGTTGGAAAAAATAAAAGTTTCAAACTTGTACTGGGGGGAAAAATCTGGCAGAAGTTTTAAAAACTTTAAAATTGGTGATAACGTAATCTATAAAATACGGGTTCAGGATGAATATGAAAAAAGGGAGAGTATAGTTGAAGGTATGAATCATGGAGGTGCTTTAATTTTTATCCAGGGAGGTAAATATAAACAGGTCGATTACGACGAGATAGAAAAACCCGGAAAGGATTCACAAAAACAATAGTAAATGGAGTTTTCCCAAGAACTTATACATGGTCGCTTAATTAAAAGGTATAAACGTTTTTTAGCCGATATAGAATTAGATAGTGGTGAGCAGGTTACGGCGCACTGTACCAATTCCGGTTCCATGAAAACATGCCTCGAAGAAGGCGCTGAGGTATATCTGACTCCGGTGAATGACCCCAAGCGGAAAACGAAGTTTACCTGGGAAATGATAAAGATTAACGATCGATGGGTAGGAATTAATACCAACCATCCTAACCTTTTAGCCTACGACGCAATTCTTAACTATGATGTACCTGCACTTGCCGGTTATGACGAAGTGAAACGGGAAGTTAAGTTTCAGGATAGCCGTTTCGATGTAATGGCCAAAAATGAAAAGGAGACCTGCTTTGTGGAGGTTAAAAATGTAACAATGAAGGAGGGTGAATTTGCATTATTTCCTGATGCTAAAACCGAACGTGGGCGAAAACACCTCGAAACATTAATGCGCGTGAAGCAGGAAGGGATGCGGGCGGTTATGTTTTATGTGGTTCAGCGAATGGACGTTGCAAAAGCCGGGCCTGCAACCCTAATCGACCCGGATTATTCCAATACCTTGCGTAAAGCCATGAATTCTGGTGTTGAAGTGATTGCAATGCAAGCTGAAGTAGCTCCGAAGGACATCCGGCTGATTAAAGAAATTCCTTTTGAATGGCCAGGAGCAGATTGAAGTTGAAAGCCCGGGAACCTGGCCCCGGGCAATCCCAATTTATCTGTGATCATGGTAAATTTTACTCACAATACGCCAGCCCTCCTCAAATTTGTATAAAGATAAATAATCCGTAAATATTTTCTTCCCTTCCCGGTAAAGTTCGACTTTCGCAACAGCTGAATTACCGGTTATATCAATCATAGGGTATTTTGCTGTTGTTTTGAGCATTCTTTTATCTTCTGACTTTTCTCTGCGGTTCTTACTTGACGCTATCCAGGAGTATATCGGATATTTGGTAAGCATGTTATTGCGCACCCCCAGAAGATTAAAACCGGGGTGAAAGCTGGCTGCAGTTTTATTAAGGTCACCCTGGTTATGAAGGCCCTGAACATACCCTTCTTCGATAACATTTTTAATCATTCCTTCATCCTTCTGAGCCATGCTTGTCGAGGCTGCAAAAGTCAATGCGAGTATTGTAAGTGCAAATTTGAAATAACTCATAATTATAATATTTAGGTTATACGCTGCAATTTACCTAAAATTTTGCCAGCTTTTATAATGAGTTGATTAATAGAAATAAATGTTTTTAATATGTCTTATGGAATATCGCAATTGTCTTCATGTAGTGTGCACTTAAGAAATGAGTTAATTGAGTAAATTGAACCATGGTTCAGAATTTATATTCGTTATAAATAACTTTAAACATCATTTTAGTGTTTTAATGTATTGGTAATTAGGCAAAAAGACAAATAAATATTTTAGTATAAGCTACTCTTAATCTCCAAATATCCATATAATTACACATCATTATGCTTCAATATGTGATACAATCCTGCTAAATTTGCAGCACAATTTTAAATTAAGAAAAATGAAAACATACGACGTAATAATTTTAGGAAAAGGACCAGCCGGAATAATCGCCGGAGTGACTGCAAAAAAACAAAATCCTGATAAAGATATTTTGATGATTGGGGAGGAAGATAAGGGCTTGGTACCATGCGGTATTCCTTATGTTTTTCACCGTTTAGACGACGTCTCAAAAAATGCAATGGGTCCAAAATCCTTTGTTGATGCTGGCGGAGAAATCATTATTGACCGTGCATCTAAAGTTGATTTGGAAGCCAAAAAGATTACCCTGGAATCCGGGGCTGAATATGGTTTTGAAAGATTGGTTTTTGCCACAGGATCAGAGCCTGTTGTTCCCAAATTTATCAAAGGTTACGATCTGGAAGGTGTATATTATGTAAAGAAAAGTTATGAATACATTGAACAGCTTCAGGAGAAAGCCAATCATGCCGAAAACATTGTAATTATCGGGGGCGGTTTTATTGGAGCCGAAGTAGCCGAGCAAATGCATCTCGAAGGTAAAGCAAATGTTTCGTTAATAGAGCTTGAAGAACAGTGCTTTAGTAAGGCTTTTTCGAAAGAACTGGCTACCATAGCAACCGAAAAGCTTCAAGAAACCGGGTTGAATGTACTGACATCAACAAAAGTCGATCATTTAGAAGGAGAAAACGGTAAGGTTAAATCAGTGGTTACTGCTAATGGGGAAACTATCCCAGCCGATATGGTGATAATGTCCATTGGTTACAAACCTAATACATCTCTGGCTGAAGATGCTGGTGTGGATCTTAATAGTATCGGAGCAATACGGATAGATAATTTTGGTCGTACTAATAAAGACAAAATCTACGCAGTAGGCGACTGTGCAGCTACAATTGGTTTTTTAACAGGACGTGAAGACAATATTATGTTGGCTTCTACTGCTACAGCGGAAGCACGTATTTTGGGATACAACATGTTTGGTATAAAAATTAAGCGCTGCTTTGCCGGCACATTGGGCGTATTCTCTACAGAGGTAAATAATCTTTCGATGGCTTCAGCAGGTGTCAATGAGAATACAGCACACGAGGCGGGTGTTGAATTTATTTCAGCAAAATTTAGTGATGTAGACCGACATCCCGGAACGCTGGATGATACCATGCCGCTAACTGTAAAGCTTTTTGCCTCCATCTCAGACGGAAGCGTGTTAGGTGGCGAAGTTTGGGGTGGTAAATCAGCAGGCGAAATTGTCAATACAATAAGTCTGGCAATTCAAAAACGCGTAACGGTTTATGAACTTGTTTCTTTCCAGATCGGAACGCACCCATTGCTTACCACTGCACCTACCAAAAATGTTCTGATTAAAGCGGCTGAAGGTATTATTGCTCAACTTCATAAATAGAATATTATAATTTTAGTTAGTAAGAGAGGTGATCACACTTTTGTGGTTGCCTCTTTTTTATTGATCATGCCTTATTTAGACTTAGCTTAATAATCCTCACCTTATTAATGAATGATAATGTATTGAACGATACGATATATAATGTCAAAAAAAATAATTATATATAACTTGTAAAATAAAAATTGTAAATTGCTCTAAAACCAGACGACCTTGAATTTTTTTCGTAAGCTCAATTTTGTATCAGAAACTAAAAGTTGGTTATATATTGCCTTTATAACCATTTTTGGCTTAGGTGTAGTATTTTATACCACCAACAGCGTACACAATAAAATGCGCAATAATTTGTTACAACGTGCAAAAATTGTGGCTTATGGAATAAATATTGAAAGGTTAAAAAATCTTTCCGGTAATGGAACAGATTTAAAATCACCAGATTATTTGCGCATTAAGCAGCAGTTAACGGATATCAGGGTGGCATATAAACCCTGCAAGTATTTGTATTTAATGCGTCAGACGCCCACTGGGGAAATTAAATTTTTGGTGGATGCTCAAAAACCTGCATCAAAAGATTATGCGCCTCCCGGATTAGTATACACTGAAGTTTCTAACGAATATTTAACTGCTTTTAAGACTGGAGTACCGGCTACCGTTGGGCCGGTTACAGATCGGTGGGGAACGCTTTTTACTTCATTAATCCCCATATTTTCGAAAGATGGCCAAATGCTGGCCGTTCTTGGGATGGACGTTACCGTAGAAGATTGGAATAAAACAATTTTACTTCGCTTAATACCTTTATTGATAATTGTGTTGGTGGCCGTATTACTGGTTTTTTATATTCAGCAGGTCCGGTTCCTGCGCAAAGAGCGTGATGCAAGAGAGAAGGTGCGCAAAAGTCGCTTGCAATATAAAGCCCTTTTTGATCTCGCCGCTGATGGTATTGTAACCGGAGACCTGAAAGGTAATATTACACGTGTCAATGAGAGTTTTTGCCGTATAACCGGATACCAGGAAGCAGAACTTATTGGTATGCCACTTGATAAATTATTTCCAACTGACATTTTGCAACAAAAACCTTTAGATTATCAGCGTGTATTGGATGGAAAAACGCTGCGACGAGAGCGGGAAATGACCCGGAAAAATGGAGAACGTATTATTGTAGAAATGCACTCAAAACGTATTGATGACGAAACCTTACAATCGTTTTTTAGGGATATCACCCGGCGTATATACAATGAGAAAATTATAAAAGAGAAAAATGAAGAATTGATGACAGCTGAAGAGGAATTGCGTACTTCAAATAATGAGCTACGCAGCATCAATCAACTCCTCAAGCAGCAAAAAGCTGTGCTGGCCGTAGCGAAACTCAAGGCAGAAGAAAGCGACCGTTTAAAATCCAATTTTTTGGCCAATATGAGCCATGAAATACGTACACCTATGAATGCCATTATTGGTTTTTCAGAACTCATTCTTGAAAGCGAAGCCCTTAAAGGTACATATACAGAGGCCTACATCAATACAATAATTAAGCAGGGCAACCATCTATTGCAGTTGATTAATGATATTGTGGACTTATCGAAAATTGAAGCCAATCAGATTACAATTTCGCGCAGAGAAGTTAATGTGAATGATATGGTAGATGACCTGTTTGACGCATTCCAAATGAAGCTTTTCAATAAAGAACAGCACATTCAGCTCGAAAAACACAAGACCCTTCCTGATGTGAAGAGCTGGATTATTTCAGATGAATTGCGATTAAAACAAATATTCAATAATTTGTTGAGCAATGCATTGAAATTTACACGCGAGGGTACCATCTCCTTTGGCTATACGCACGATGATCCAGGTAATTTAACTTTTTTTGTGAGCGATACTGGTATTGGCATCCCAAAAGATAAACAAGCCCAGGTCTTTGAAAGGTTTCATCGGTTACACGATGGGCATACCAGTAATTATGAGGGTACAGGGCTGGGGTTGTCCATAAGCAAAAGTCTGGTTGAGTTGCTTGGTGGTGCTATTTATGTGGAATCAGGAGAAGAAAAGGGCTCACGGTTATTGTTTACCGTGGCACAGCAATGATGCTGCTTTTGATTTAATTCAAACCATGCAATTGCTTTAATTGCGTTATTTCTTCCTCAAAGGTGTGTTTTTCGTGAAAAGCTTCCTGACTTTTAATGTAGTTCACCAGTTCTGCTTTTTCTTTATAAGAATGGCTAAATGCCGCATATCCTTCCTGCCAGCCTGCAAAATCAGGGAAAAGGTGGCTTTCTGTAATGAATTCTGTGGTTGATTGCTGAATATCTTTTACCATCGAATTAAGCGCAATTAGCGGTTGTAGGCTCATGGCCAGGTGCAAGTGATTGGCAGTGCCATTAATGCGGTATAACTCGCAATTTTTATTTTTTAATAATTCCCAAATGTATTTGAATAACACTTTTTGACCATTGGTCTTGATGGTTTCTTCCTGGCTGAATGTGCTAAAAACAACGTGGTAAATGTTTTGAGTGTAAACAGACATACCTTTTTTCACAAAGATAAAGAAATCTAAAAAATTACCCTGTTTAAACTCTTTATTCATAAATTCTATACAAAATGTCAAAAATAATGTACGAAAAATAAAAAATGTACGATATATGTAAAATAAAATAAAATTCGTATATTTGACAAGAATTAGTAAAATTATGGAGATTAATATACAACCCACAAAACTTGAAGCGCTGTTTAATGCAGGAAAAGCCTTGTTCTGGAAACATGGTGTTCGCCGGGTTTCTGTCGAGGAAGTGTGCAAGGAGGCCGCTGTGAGTAAAATGACCTTTTATAAGCAGTTCAAAAATAAAGAAGAATTTGCTCAATATATTTTAGGGCATGTGCTCGATGAAGCGATGGTGCAGTACAGGGAAATTATGAAAAAAGACATTCCTTACTCAGAAAAAGTGAAAGAGCTTATTTTTTTGAAACATAAGTTCACGACATTAATCGGTGAAGAATTCATACAAGATATCTATCGCTACGAGGAGCTTGGATTAAAACAACAAATTGTGCAATATCAGCAAAATTTCATGGGCGAAGTAATGTGCGATTTGGCGAAAGCTCAAGAGCAGGGGCATATTCGAAAAGATTTAAGTCTGGATTTTGTCCTCTATTTTTTAAATGATATGTCAGGGAAATTGTTCGATGAGCGGTTAGCAGCGTTATTTCCTAACTCGCAGGATCTTATCATGGAACTCACCAAATTCTTTTTTTACGGAATCGTCGGAAAAGAGAAATCACAAGAATGAAAAAAACAGCAATCATATGGGTCTTCCTTTTAATCGGACAAATAAGTTTGTTCGGCCAAAATATTTTTGAGTTCAAAGGACAGGCTTCGGTATTTGGAAATTATAGTCCTGACAACGATTTGGATTTTTTCGCCGGAGGACGATATATTCCTGAAATGAGCTATAAAATCAAACTTCCGAAATCACAAAACCTGGATTTTGTAGGAGCCGCCAACATGTACGGTAGTTCCATGTTTCATGCGTTTGATACTTCTGTAAACGATGCCACAATCAAGCCTTATCGGGCCTGGGCTCGTTACACTGGAAAGCAGTTAGAGGTACGCGCCGGACTGCAAAAAATTGATTTCGGATCGGCAACCATACTCAGGCCGCTCCAATGGTTTAACCAAATTGATCCGCGCGATCCGTTAAGCCAAACCAACGGTGTTTATGGGTTATTAGGCAGATATTATTTTTTAAACAATGCCAATATTTGGCTTTGGATGCTCTACGGAAATGAGGAAACACGTGGCTTCGATGCCATAAAAACGTATGGCAGGCAGCCGGAATTTGGCGGTCGCATTCAATATCCGGTTCCCAAAGGTGAAATTGCACTATCATTCCATCACCGCGCTGCAAATTCTACTGAATTGCCCATTTTCCAATCATACGAAAAGAATCCGGAAGATCGTCTGGGCTTGGACGGAAAATGGGATGTGGGCATTGGTCTTTGGTTTGAAGCATCATACATTCATCAGTCGAAAAATATTGGAGCATTTACCAATCAGGGGCTTTTTAATTTGGGTTGCGACTATACGTTTGGTGTAGGAAACGGACTCAATGTAATTACAGAACATTTGTTTTTTGGATATGATGAGGAACCGTTTCAATTTGGAAAAAACAGTAACATTACCGCAGCAACACTTTCTTATCCATTGAATTTTTTCAATAATTTAAGTAGTGTGCTCTATTACAGTTGGGAAACCGAAGATTTTGCATTTTTTCTCAACTTTGAGCATCAATTTCAACATTTTACCGGATACCTGATGGCATATTATAATCCTGAACAACAAGCCTTTCAGCAAAATGATATGATGAACTCGTTCGCCGGGCCGGGAGTCCGGCTTATGCTGGTTTACAATCATTTGTTCACACATAAAAAAGACGATAAACAGACACCTGAACTATAATTTGTACAACTATGGACCATAACAGCATCATTTCAGTGGAGAACCTTACCAAAAAGTTCCCAACGGGCGACAGGGATTTTGCCGCGCTCAAGGATGTGAATCTTAAATTTTCGCAAGGAGAATTTGCCGGTTTGGTAGGGCCAAGTGGTTCCGGAAAAACCACTTTACTCAACATTATTGGTTCGCTCGATAGTCCCACAGAAGGGAAAGTTAGTGTAATGAATAAGGATATTTCGTCGTTGTCGCATAAAGAGTCAGCGCACCTGAGAAACCTGCATTTGGGATTTATTTTTCAGGTTTACAACTTGTTGCCCATTTATACGGTTTTTGAAAATGTTGAATTTTCTCTTTTGCTGCAAAAGCGAACGGCTGCGGAGCGGAAAAAAGCAGTGATGGAGGCGCTGGAATGGGTTGGTTTGCAGAGTTTTGCCAATAAGAAACCAGCCAAACTATCGGGTGGGGAAGGGCAGCGTGTTGCCATTGCCCGTGCTATGGTCAAACGTCCGGCCATTGTGTTGGCCGATGAACCTACTGCAAATCTGGATGCCGCAAATGCGCACATCGTGATGAAGACGATGAAAAAATTGAACAGTGAGCTAAAAACCACCTTTTTATTTGCCACCCACGATGAGAAAGTGATGAGTTATCTGGATAGAATGATTCGTCTAGAAGACGGTAGAGTGGCAGAAGATGAGCATGTTGAACATAAAAAGGAAGTGCTATGAGACTCGCATTTCAACTCGCATATCGAAACTTAGTTGGAGCAGGTTTGCGGACCTGGCTCAATGTGGGAGTACTCTCATTCGCATTTGTACTCATCATTTTTTATCACGGCCTCATTGAAGGCTGGAACAAACAGGCCAGCAATGCGGCTATTGATTGGGAAATTGGGAGTGGTCAATTGTTGAATGCAAAATACGACCCTGCCGATCCATTCTCACTACAGGACGGACATGGCATTTTACCTGAAAAAGAGCAGGAGAATTTGACGCCGGTATTGATCCGCCAGGCAACCATTTATCCCGAAGGACGAATGGTTTCTATTGCGCTAAAAGGAATCAGTGCCGAGCAGAATATAGTGCAATTGCCCACCCAATTATTGCTTGAAAGCAAAGCCAATATTCCGGCGTTAATCGGAACGAGAATGGCAAAATCGGCCAACTTGAAAAAAGGCGACCAGCTTTTGTTGCGATGGCGCGATAAAAATGGGACATTCGACGCAGCCAACGTGACCATTGCAGGTGTTTTCGATACCGATGTAAGTTCGGTTGATCAAGGCCAGATTTGGGTTCCCATCAAAAAATTGTGGGAAATGACCGGATTAAATGACCATGCTACATATTTTATTGCAAATGAACAGTTTACGCAAAAGAAAATAGAAGGCTGGGACTTTAAAACCCGCAAAGATCTGTTGGAACCGTTAGCAAAGATTATTCAGGCAAAAAATGTAGGAGGCTCAGTAATGTATTTATTGCTGATGGCCATTGCGTTACTCGCCATATTCGATACACAGGTGTTGTCTATTTTTCGCCGGCAGAAAGAAATCGGAACTTACATAGCCCTGGGAATGACGCGTTGGCAGGTCGTGGGTTTGTTTACCGCCGAAGGTAGTATGTACAGCTTCCTGGCTACAATTGTGGGTAGTTTATATGGTATACCATTGTTTGTGGTGTTCAATAAATATGGAATCACGTTCCCTACAGATTCTCAGGATTTTGGTGTTGCCATACCCGATACAATTTATCCGGAATATGGTTTGTCGCTAATCATCACCACAATTATTCTGGTTGTTGTTGCAGCTACCATTGTGAGTTTTCTTCCAGCTCGCAAAATTGCTCAAATGGATCCGGTTAATGCTTTAAAAGGAAAATTGCAATGATACGATATTTAATTAAAGGAATATTACGAGATAAAAACCGGAGTGTGATTCCGGTGATTATAGTTACGATAGGTGTTATGCTCACAGTAACATTCAGCGGATATTTACGCGGCATGATGGGCGATATTGTCGATAAGAGTGCACGGTTTCAAACCGGGCATGTAAAAGTAATGTCGCGTGCGTATGCCGAGAACAAAGATCAGTTGCCCAATGATTTGGCACTGCTTGGGGTCGATACGTTAATTCCCTCCCTCGAAAGGCAATTCCCTGATGTGCAATGGATGAAAAGAATCTATTTCGGTGGACTTATCGATGTGCCAAATGAAAACGGCGAAACCATGGCGCAGGGACCGGCAACAGGCTTGGCCATTGAATTGCACAATGAAAAAAGCGGAGAGCTGAAGCGATTGAATATTGAAAAATCCATCGTAAAAGGAGCTGTGCCGGCAAAAGCAGGTGAGGCACTCGTTGGATATAAATTGGCAGAAAAGCTCAATCTTAAAGTGGGCGATGAGTTAACCTACATTGGCGCTTCCATGAACGGAAGTATGACTTTCGAAAACTTCGCTGTGAGCGGCATGGTTCGGTTCGGCTCGGAAAATATGGATCGCGGAGCTTTTATTATTGATATTGCCGATGCACAGCGAATGCTCGATATGGATAATGGAGCAGGTGAGATACTGGGTTTTTTCAATACCGGCGTATACAAAGATGAACGTGCGAAAGAAATCGCCACAACATTTAACGCATCGTATAGAGATGAAGAGAGTGAATTTGCGCCCACCATGGTCCGGTTAAAAGAACAGAATAACCTTGCCAGTTTTCTGGATTTGGCAAACAGCATGTCTTTCATTTTTGTCATCGTGTTTGTTATGGCGATGTCTGTAGTGCTGTGGAACACCGGCTTGCTAGGCGGCCTTCGCCGATACCAGGAATTTGGCATTCGTTTGGCGTTGGGCGAGGAGAAAAAACATGTGTACAAAACCTTGATTTATGAGGCGGTGATTATTGGTGTGATTGGTTCCATAATCGGCACGCTAATCGGGTTGGGCATTACATTTTATATGCAAATTGTAGGGATAGATATCACAGGAATGATGCCCGAGACCAACATGATGTTGCCCAATACATTAAGATCAGAATACACACCTGATTTATTGTTTATCGGGTTTATTCCCGGCCTGGTAGCCATGGTTTTAGGCAACATGCTTTCCGGGCGCGGCATATATAAACGCGAAACCGCAACACTTTTTAAAGAATTGGAAGTTTAATCAAAATGATAATAAAATGAAATCCATTGTAATATTACTACTTTTTCCTTTACTACTGTCTGCGCAAGATTATCCAGATGCAGAAACAGTCATTAGGAAAGTCGACAAAAATATGACAGCCAAATCAACTGAAATGAAGTCCAAAATGATTATTTACGGACGGAGAAATACCCGCACGCTCACTGCGCATTCATATAGTCGTGGCGACCATGAGTCCTTCACGGAATATCTCTCTCCGGCACGTGAAAAAGGCACAAAAATGTTGAAGCTCAAAGATCGTTTGTGGATATATTCACCATCGACAGATCGCACCATACAGATTTCAGGGCACATGCTGCGACAATCGGTAATGGGCTCCGACATGTCGTACGAAGATGTGATGGAAGACCGTGAGCTGCTTGACATTTACACCGCCAAAATCGTTGACGAAGAAGAGGTGGACGGTCGCAAAACATGGGTCGTGGAAATGAATGCCAAAGTAGATGATGCTACTTACGAAAGTCGCAAAACCTGGATCGATCAGGAACGCTATGTGCCGCTCAAAGAGGAGCTGTACGCCAAAAGCGGGCAGTTGCTCAAGCGTGTTCAATTGGGCGATGTAAAAAAAATAGGCAACCGTTGGTATCCCACTAAAATGAACTATAAAGATGTGCTGAAAAAAGGAAAAGGAACCGATTTCGTAGTCGTAAACATCAAGTTCGACCAGGAAATTCCCGACTACGTTTTCAGCAAAGCATCGTTGAAGAAGTAGTTTTTACAAACTCCAATTTACGGTTTGAATAATGATTCCGGAATCACATGTTTGTAGCTTGGTGTCAAGCTACAAACATCACCGCGAGGTACAGGTGTTTTATTGATGATGTGCCCATCGGTGATTTGGTAATAGGTTCAACATTGTTGCACTCCGGAGTCCTGGCTTTCAATGTTTCCCACAAACTATACATATGCAAATCCTCCGGATTTGTTTTGCAATTATTCCTTGCCGTGAAACCGCCCTCTCATCATATCAACATCTTCCCGCAACTTGTTTACCGTGGCAATAAGGTCAGTTTGTGGCAATCGCGGTTCGGGCATGTCGTTGCTAATGAAGTGCACGAATCGCCATACTTCCAGAATGTCGTTTACAGGTAAATCGTAAGGTTCATAAAGCGTATTGAGCGAATGTAACCGGAACGACTGTTTTTCATTAAGTTGATTTTCTACTATTTTGAAAACTACGCCTTCGTCGCGGGTTACAAAAATGCAGGGCGTGTTATTGCTGATGTTGTTCCAATCCTGTACGTACTCTCCCGTAATCCATGCGCCTTCCGGCACGGGGAACATCGAATCTCCGCTCACCTGGAACGTGCGGTATTTTTTCTGCCGGTCGAGAAATGGCAGCTTGAAAACAGGCAATTCGCGAATGTACTCCGGATCGGCATAGCCTGTGGTGTAGCCGGCTTTGGCTTTTTCCGGTACCAGCTCGATGTTTTCATCATTGTCGCTGTCTACCGTAGTGGTGAGTACACGCAGCCGACTGCCTTTTACAAAAATGTCATAACCGCGCTCCAGCTCCGATAGCTGACTTTCCGAAAGTTCTGCCATGTTGATACGTATTAATGTATCAATGGCAATTTCGAAATAATCGGCGAATCCGGCCAGCGCATCAAGCCCCGGTGAAGCCACCCCGTTTTCATATCCGCTTAAGGTAGAGCGCTTCATGTTCAGCGCAGCAGCCACTTCGTCTTGCGTGCGCTTGCGTCGCTTGCGTAGCAGTTTAATATTTTGAGCAAAAAATGTCGATTTCATTTGCGCGTTTTATCTAAAATGATTAATTTATAATCGTAAAAATGATTAAATACTAATCAAAAGTAAGTAAAAATGTTTCAGGTTCCAAGTTTCAGGTTAAAAAGTTTCAAGTTTGAAAGTTTCACGTTTCAGGTTTTAAGTTGTGAGACGTTCTGGCTGCAATGGAACAGTGTTTAGTGAAGCACAGTTTCTACTAGCGAAATGAAGCCAAAAGCAGGTTTGTAAACGGAATAACCTGAAGCCAAAAGAGACCTGAAGCAAATTTTCGCCGCGATGGAGCAGTTTTCAGAGGAACACAGTCTCCATCGGCGAAATGAAACGAATAGTAAAATTATAAACGAAATAACCTGAAACCTGAAACCTGAAACCTGAAACTAAATTATAATTATATGGCAAAAATAAATCGTTTTGAAGATTTGGAAACATGGCAATTAGCCAGAGAAATTTGTAATGTGGTATACGAGTTTACAATGTTTGAATCTTTTTCGAGAGATTTTTCATTGAAAGATCAGATACGCAGATCGAGTGGTTCCGTAATGGATAATATTGCAGAAGGTTTTGAAAGAGATGGGAAAAAAGAATTTCGGCAATATTTATCAATTGCTAAAGCATCTTGCGGAGAAACAAGATCACAATTGTACAGAGCTTTTGATTTAAAGTATGTCTCAAAAGAAGATTTTGATACATTATATGATCTGTTAATTGTTGAAAGTAAAAAGATAAGTGCATTTATAAAGTACCTGCAGCACTCAGAATTCAAAGGAACCAAGTACAAGAATTGACAGGTTTCATGTTCGAAAATTTCAGGTTTCAAGTTGTCCTTACTGCAAAGATTTGGTGCGTGCATAGTTTTCATCGACGAAATATAAAGAACAATAAAATTAAAAACGAAATAACCTGAAACTTGAAACCTGCAACATGAAACTTAAAGTCGCAGCGTGAGGTTGCAAATAATTGAAATGGAAGAAAAAGATGATGAAACCTCCATGATAAAGCTTTTAACACACACGCGAATGATTATTCAGAGAAATAAAAGTAAAAAGCTTGTTGTCAGGGAAAAGGAGGTTCCATCTGACCACTAAAATCAAAATGATAAACAGATGAAACATTTCATTAAAGAACTCACACCGCGACTTATTGAGTTATATCCCGTAGGGATGACATATCGGTAAAAAAGAAGATGCAACCGGATTCTCGCCGCGACGGAACAGCAATCAGCGAAGCACAGTTCCCATCGGCGAAATGGAACAGAAACTGGACTTATTAACGGAATAACCTGAAACCTGAAACTTGCAACATGAACACCCGAAATATTTTACATCTCGACCTCGACACCTTTTTTGTGTCGGTGGAGCGGCTGCGCAACAGCGCGTTGAATAACAAGCCCATCATCATCGGCGGGGCTTCCGACCGGGGCGTGGTGTCGGCGTGCAGTTACGAAACGCGAACGTTTGGCGTGTATTCCGGCATGCCCATGAAGATGGCGCGCAGGTTGTGTCCCGAAGCGCTGCAAATTCGTGGCGACATGGATCAGTATTCGAAGTATTCGCATGTTGTAACCGATATCATCGCAGAAGAAGCACCCGTGTACGAAAAAATGTCCATCGACGAGCATTATCTCGACCTTACCGGCATGGATCGTTTTTTCGGTACATTGAAATGGTCGCGGGAATTGCGGCAGCGCATTATGAAAGAGAGCGGATTGCCCATCTCCTTTGGTTTGTCGACCAACAAAAGCGTGGCCAAAATAGCCACGGGCGAGGCCAAACCCAATGGAGAGTTGCAGATAGCACAGCAGCAAGTGTTGCCGTTTCTGAGTCCGTTGTCCATTCGTAAAATTCCGGGCGTTGGGCACAAAGCATTTCAAACGTTGCGCACCATGGGCGTCGACACCATTGAAACATTGCGCATGGTGCCACCGGAAATGGTGACCCGCGTGTTGGGAAAAAACGGCGAAGGCGTGTGGAAAAAAGCCAATGGCATCGATCCTACGCCGGTAAAACCTTACCGCGAGCGAAAATCCATCGGTACGGAGCGTACTTTCAGCGAAGATCGTACCGATACGGCCCGTTTGGAGGAGATCATAGCCGCCATGACCGAGAAGCTGGCTTTTGAGCTTCGCCGCAAACAGAAAGTAACAGCTTGTGTAACAGTGAAAATACGTTATGCAAATTTTGATACGCATACCAAACAGCAGCGTATTCCTTACTCCGGCCTCGATCACCAGTTGATAAAAGTAGCCCGGGAGCTGTTTCGCAAAGTATACGACCGCCGTATGCGCGTACGGTTGGTGGGTGTCAAGTTTAGCCATTTGGTACATGGCGCCCACCAGCTCAATCTGTTCGAAGATACCAGTGAAATGGTGAAACTGTACCAGGCGCTCGATAATTTGCGTAACCGGTACGGCGATCATATTGTGCATAAAGCTATGGCAATGCGGAGGTTGTAATGTTTCAGGTGCCAAGTTTCAAGTTATCCCGTTTACAATTCAACTGAAACCTGAAACCTGAAACTTGTAACCTGAAACCTGAAACCTGAAACTTGTAACCTGAAACCAAATGTACCTCGCCGCCCGCACATATTACAGCCTCCGTTATGGAACTTTGTCGCCGGAAAAACTGGTGCAAATGGCCGCGCAAAAAGGTATTCAGGTTGTTGCTCTGACCGATATCAACAACAGTACAGGTATGCCCGATTTTGTGAAGGCGTGTCGCAAGTATGGCATTGCCCCGGTGGCAGGGATGGAATTTCGCAATGGCGATACATGGCTTTACACTGCATTGGCTCGTAACGAAAAAGGATTTGAGCAGATCAACCGGTTCATGTCGTACCACAACATCAACAATCTAAAGTTACCCGAACGCGCACCACAGCTCGAGGATGTGTTTTTTATCTACCCGTTTTTAAATTTTCCCGACCGCCTGCGCGACGATGAATACATTGGCGTACGCGTATCGGAGCGCAACAAGCTGGTGACCATCAGCGATAAGCTTATTCGCAATCGCTGTGTGATGTTTCACCCGGTGACGTTTGCTTCCCGCACCGATATGGAGCTGCACCGCCACCTGCGCGCCATCGATCACAATATGTTGCTGTCTAATCTGACCCCGGAAATGGTGGCCAAAGGCGATGAGGTACCGGCTACCGAAGCACAACTGGCCAAAACTTACGAGTTTTTTCCCGAATTGATTGACAATACGCAAAAACTGTTGTTGAAATGCACCTATCACATTGACTTCACATCGCTCAAAAACAAGCAGGTGTATTCTGCCAGCCGTTACGATGATAAATTGTTGCTCCAGAAACTTGCGCGCGAAGGTTTCGCAGAGCGTTTCGGGCCGGGCGATACTTATGCGCGTGAGCGTTTGGAAAAAGAGTTACAGGTGATCGATAAGCTGGGTTTTGCCGCTTATTTTCTCATCACCTGGGATATTATTCACTATTCCATGACCCGTGGTATTTATCATGTGGGCCGGGGAAGTGGTGCCAATAGTCTGGTGGCTTACGCGCTGAAAATCACCGATGTAAATCCGGTGGAGCTGAATCTCTATTTCGAGCGCTTCCTCAATCCGCAACGTACCAGCCCGCCCGATTTCGATATCGACTATTCATGGCGCGACCGCGACCAGGTGCAGGATTATATTTTCAAACGATATGGGAAAGAACACACTGCGCTGCTGGGCGCCATGTCTACGTTTCAGGGACGTTCCATTTTGCGCGAACTGGCCAAGGTCCACGGGCTGCCCAAAGCGGAAATTGATTTGTTGGTAAATGATCCGCGCGATGAGCGCAATCAGCATAAAGTGGCGCAACATATTTTGCGTATCGGGCAGCAGATGAACGATTTCCCGAACCTGCGCACCATTCATGCCGGTGGAATATTGATTTCGGAAAAGCCTCTTACCTGCTACACGGCGCTGGATATGCCGCCCAAAGGTTATCCTACCACACAATGGGACATGTACGTGGCCGAGGATTTGCGTTTCGAAAAACTCGATATTCTCAGCCAACGGGGCATCGGCCACATCAACGATTGTGCTACGTTGGTGCAGCAAAACCAGGGGAAACCCGTAGATGTGCATGAGGTGGAAACGTTCAAAAACGATCCGAAAGTAAAGAAACTGCTCAAAGTCGGGGAGACCAACGGTTGTTTTTACATCGAAAGTCCGGCCATGCGCGGACTACTGCGCAAATTGCGTTGCGACGATTATCTTACCCTGGTGGCGGCCAGCTCCATTATTCGTCCGGGCGTGGCCAAATCGGGCATGATGCGCGAGTACATCAAGCGGTTCCAGAACCCCGGAAGCTTTGAGTATATCCACCCCGTAATGAAAGAGCAGCTCGAAGAAACCTACGGCGTGATGGTGTACCAGGAAGATGTGCTCAAAGTGTGCCACCATTTTGCCGGCCTTGACCTGGCCGATGCCGATACGCTGCGGCGTACGATGAGTGGCAAACCTCGCTACGAAAATGAACTTAATTCGCTTATCAATAAGTTTTTTGCCAACTGTCGCAGCCGCGGCTATCCCGAGCATATCACCAAAGAGGTGTGGCGGCAGATTGCCTCTTTTGCCGGTTATTCATTTTCCAAAGCGCACTCTGCATCGTATGCCGTGGAGAGTTTTCAGAGTTTGTACCTCAAGGCCCATTATCCACTGGAATTTATGGTGGCTGTGATTAATAATTTCGGTGGATTCTACAAAACGAGCATCTATTTTAATGAAGCCCGGCGCTGGGGCGCGCAAATTGAGTTGCCGTGCGCGAATAGCAGCGTACAAATGACCACCATCGAAGGTAAAACCATTTACGTGGGCTTTGTGCATATCCAGGATCTGGAAAAACGCGTAGTGAAGGCGC
Source organism: Salinivirga sp. (assembly GCF_055145285.1). Taxonomy (NCBI): domain Bacteria; kingdom Pseudomonadati; phylum Bacteroidota; class Bacteroidia; order Bacteroidales; family Salinivirgaceae; genus Salinivirga; species Salinivirga sp. The sequence continues at coordinate 30,937 of NZ_JBSRDC010000017.1, forward strand.
TTGTTGCCGCCCGCAGTCAGGAAGGGGCATTCAAAAGTCTGGCTGATTTTACCCGGCGTGTGCAAATTGGCATTCAGCAACTGCGCATTTTAATTCGCATTGGGGCGTTTCGGTTTACAGGTAAAAGTAAGGTTGATTTGCTTTGGGAAGCACACATGCTGCTCGATAATAAGCCACGCAAAGAAAAGCCGGTACCCGTGCTTTTTGAACCGGAAGAAAAGCATTACAGCCTTCCCAGGCTACGCACATCAGCGTTGGAAGATGCTTACGACGAAATTGAGCTACTCGGTTTTCCGTTGTCACTCACCTGGTTCGATATGCTGCAAACCGGTTTCCGTGGCGAGGTGAAAGCCCGCAACTTGCAACGCTACGTGGGTAAAGCCGTTAAGCTCACCGGCCTGCTGGTCACCGTCAAGTACGTGTGGACCGTAAAAAAAGAAGTGATGCACTTTGGTACTTTTTTAGATGACAAAGGCAATTTCATCGATACCGTACATTTCCCCGATTCCCTCAAACAATACCCGTTTACCGGTGATGGCGTATACCTGATTTTAGGTAAGGTGGTGGAAGAGTTTGGGCACCCTTCCATCGAAGTGCAAAAAATGGCCAAACTACCCCTGAAACCCGATCCGCGCAACGAAAAACAACGGCACGCTGCAGGAGTACGGAAAGCCGCGGGAGACTGAGCGGAGGTGAGGCGAAAAAGCGAGGGCTTCGCTGAAGATACTACGGAAGGAATACTCTAAACCAACTTTCGGATAAAGACAAAAGCCAGATCAATGTTTCAAGCGAAACCCTCGCTGGATACTACGTAATTGGGAGTGCGACTCCAAGTCGCGCTCCCAATTTTCGATGTTGAAGCAAAGTCATCTGATGAGTTGTCAATTGGAATTTTTATTGTTGAACCTCTCTACTGGCCAGTGAAAAGTACTCATCTGATGACTAAGCTTGGCTCAAAAAGGTATATTTTGGTTCTTCGTATCTTTGGGGTAGAAATAGAAATATTAAATATTGTTTGTTATGGATAAAAAACAGTTGAAAGAAATTAATCGAATAGCAGAGCAATGCTTAGAGAATATTTGTGCTCCATATTCTCACTCCATGTGTAAATTTATGGGGGTTGGCCATTTTGAACCTGTTCCAAAAGGACAATTGTCAAAAGAGAAGATAAAACACGCAGATTCTGAAGAGTTTGATGATAATAAAGAGTATGCTCTTATTTTTCTCAAAGCTTTTGACCTAATTGAGTATCCTAAAGAGAAAGAAATCAAAGCTACTCCACAAGGGTATAAAGTTTATTTGACCGGAGGATGGGGAGTTTTTATTGATGGGATTAACCAGGAAAATAAGAATAGAAGAAGGTTGCTTAAGCTGCAGAATAATTTTTATTTGGTACCTATAGTAATATCATTGGTGTCATTAATTGTTGCTGTCTTTTGTTGATTTTAAAGAGCCAAAATGAAAAAGTGAGGGCTTCGCTGAATATGCTATGAAAGGAGCTATCTTAAAATAACTTTTCGGCAAAAAAGGAAGCCCAGACTTCGCTTCGAGCGAAACCCTCGCAGATTAGATTTTTTCTTTATTTTTGCCCTGAAAACGTCAAAAACAGTCATTATGCAGTTTGAAGAAGGTTACCTCTACCATATCTACAACCAGGGAAATAACCGGCAAAAGATATTTTTTAACCGGGAAAATTATTTGTTTTTTCTTAAGAAGATTA
>NZ_JBSRDC010000018.1:0-27770 GCF_055145285.1 Salinivirga sp.
GCAACTTTTGCTTTGAATTCTGGTCTAAATTTTCTTCTTTTTCCTTTCATAGTACCTAATTTTTAATTCTAATTTTAATCATTTTTTTTCAACTTAACAAATGGTACTAATTTTGGGGAGTATTACAGCCTTTGAATATTTCCGACCAATTTTTTTTCTTCAAGCTTTTCAATAATTCATTAAGTTCTTGTATTTCATCAAAAATAATCTCTTGACCAAAACCTAACTTTGTAATCTTTTCTTCTAAGTCAGTTAACTTCTCATTAAACTCTGATATTTCTACTTTTGAAAAATAGTCTTTCGAATTATAAGATTGACTTTCTGATATGTACCAATTCAATAGCTCTATGAAAGGTTTAAAGATAAGTGTATTAAAATCATCTTTCCATTGGTCTAAATCTCCTTGACTTTCAAACCATTGATGGGTTAGGTCTAAAAACGAATTATTATAAAGTCTTGGTGAATCAAGTTTTTGCCGAATTAGAAAGTAACCTAAAGCTCCTTGAAGTTCGGGGGTTTTGATATCATCAACTAAATCTTTCTTTGATTTTCTCCAGTTTTGTGACTTTTCTTGTGGTATTTTTTTATATAGTTCTTGATAATCTTCAAAAAAACGATTTAATATCCTATTTGAAATCGGTTGGCTTTCAAGAAAGTTGATAAATTGAGTTAATTTAACTTCAAGATGTTGTTTCTCTATGTATTCAACATCAAGTGCGTAATCTTGAATTTTACTTTCTAATTCATCAATATTCAGATTTCTCATTCTCGTCAGTTTGTTTTTATGTTGCCTAACTTGGAGATAACCGAACATCATGTGCCCTTATTTACATTCTCTTTACATGGCCTGCTCCGTTATCATTCCTATTTTCACGACTAATATATGCATTGTTTTCAAATATCCAAAACATCGATCGGACTTTTTATGGTGCGCAAATGCGCATTGCTCACATGCGTGTAAATCTCTGTGGTTTTTGAATGATTGTGTCCCAATAAACCCTGTATGTAACGCAAATCTGTACCACCCTCCAATAAATGCGTCGCAAAAGAATGGCGCAAAGTATGCGTGCCATGGTGAGGAGTTACCCCGGCTTTTTTTACCGCACGGTGCAACGCATTGCGAATACTTGTGCTTGAATATCGTCCGCCAAACTGCCCCTCAAATAAATACTCCCGCGGACTGTATTCCTCCAGATATTTCTCCAGCATAGCAACCGTTTTTTGACCCAAAATGGTGTACCGGTCTTTTCGTCCCTTCGATTGTATAATGCGAATCTGCATCCGCTCCCGGTTAATATCATCAGGCTTCAATCGTGTAACTTCACTTACGCGCAATCCGGCCGAATACATCAATGTGAGTGCTGTCTTTTGTTTTATATTATCTACAAACCGTAAAATGCGGGTGATTTCTTCAAGACTCCAGACTTTTGGTAGCGCTTTTTCCCGCTTGGGCCGTACAACCAAATTCAGCGCTAATTCTTTGTGCACAACTTCACGGAAATACAGTTTTATGGCACTTACACTTTGATGAATCTTGTTTGTTCCAGCCCCCTCAGCTGCTTTCAAATCCTGATGATACCGGTTAATTTTGTTAGCGTCAAACTTATTCATGGTCTGTATATTCAACCAGGGGTAAGCATTAATGAAACGCAATAAGTAATAATGATACGTATCAATTGTGCTGCGCGAATAGTTGCGACTTATCATGAATTTTATAAAATCCAGTGGACAGGATTTATACCGTTTACCCTTTTGATAAGATTGCTCCAGCAGTAACCTGATGATGCCCGCATCGTGCACCTCTGCCTTGTGATGCAGTTTTATGCGTAATTGTCCCGATGCCTCGCCTAAAAAACGATTCAGATTATATCGTGTGGCTTCAAAATAAAAAACACGCATTTTATCACCCCATCTGAGCCATTTCAAAGACCGCAGTTGTGCAGTGATTTGCCTGTTGTTTTGAAATTTAATTACAAAAAAGTTGCGTCCACCTGCATGTTTGGGCACCAAAAGCACCTGTCCGGCTTTCTTCCTTATAACTAAGGGGGCACGATAGCTAATGTCCGAGCGTACCTCCAACTCATCTGCCCGAAACTTCGATATAACATTCATATACTTGAAATCCAGCCGGGCAAAACCATCAAAAAGCTCTTTGAGTAAATCAATATTGGCCCTGGAATAAGGAACCACATAATGTCCAATTTGCTCGCTAAAACGAATCCAGTCATTTTGTTCTATTAACTGACTAATTTCTTTATGCGGCTTATAAATCAAAGCAATATAAGTCCTTTTATTAACCGGATGCGAACGTTTGTTCAAATACACAATTGGTTTCATAGGCAATTTCATTTTAAAATTCGAATGATAAGCAAAATGACAACCGTGCCGTGGGGGTATCGGCCAACAAGTTGCCATTCTGCTATCGAGGTAATATAAGCGTGTATAAACATGTTAAAATCGTGGATTGATTAATATTTTTGAACAAAACTATGGTCAAATCAAAAATTATCCGTTTTTTAACCGTCTATAAACGAATATAAACGAATAAAAAAACGGTTATGATGAAACAGGATACACGAAAATGCCTCAATTGTAATGAGTTAGTTAAAGGAAGAAGCGATAAGAAATTTTGTAGCCCTGAATGCAAAAGCATCTACCATAATCAAAGAAGTAATATAGAAGAAGATTACATAAAAACCATCAACAAACAATTACGAAAAAATCGCTCAGCACTCAAAACAGCCTGTCCATGGGGCAAAGCCACCGTACGCAAAGACTTTTTAAAGCAAATGGGCATGGATTTCAGGCACATTACCCACACCTGGCGCACAGAAAACAACAACCTTTATTTTTTCTGCTACGACTATGGCTACATGCAGATACAAGACCCCAAAAAAGTCCTGATCATCCAAAAACAAGATTACATGGATAATCATCAAAAAAGAGAATAGCATCCTAAAACAGTCACCTCCAATCCACCAGGCCCACCCACGCCCCGAACCCTGAAGGGCACTACCGCACAGTTCCCTGAGCCACAAATCAACAAATTAACCAATCAACCTTCTTCGCCCCAAAGGGGCAGCCAGCATTAACCCACGGGCAACGCCCTGGGAACATCACGCAACGCAGGAAAATCGCCGCGTTTGACAAAAATTACCTCCAAAATCCCAAATCATCGGCGAAACATACAAAGCTGCCGAAAAACACAAGAGCACAGTTGCGCACGTTGCGTCAAACTATTTCTCTCGCGGCGCACGCAACAAATACGCGGCGTCCGCAACGTAAGAACCCGCTGCGCACGTGGCGTGATATTTACCACTGACCCGATAAATATCGGGTTGGCGTGAACTCTTTTTTTCGTAATGCCTACATTGTCGCTCGTTGTTCCACAAAATAACGTAAATAATTAATGAAAAACGTTAGCTTAAAACTGTACATTTACTATTGCGAAAATTTGTACATTTTTAATTTGCAATTTACAGACACGAATCACCAACCAATCAACAAATCAACAAATCAACCAATCAGCCAATCAATCAATCCTGCCGAAGTAAGGTTACTGAGCCTGTCGAAGTATGGTTACTGAGCCTGTCGAAGTACCCAACCTACCAACCACGCTCACGGCTGCACCCGGTACTTTATCCATCCATCAGCTTTTTCAAACACAATACGGTCGTGTAGCCTGCCTGGCCGGCCCTGCCAGAATTCTATGTAGTGGGGTTCAATCGCATATCCGCCCCAGTGTTCGGGCCGTTTTATTTTATCGGGCTGTTGTAACAGGGCATCATAGCGTTGCGCTAATGTTTTTCTTTGCGCTATTTTTTTACTCTGGTGGCTTGCGGCTGCAGCGGCCTGCGATTCTATTGGGCGCGAGTGAAAATATGCATCGCTTTTACTTGCAGTCAAACAACTTACAGTACCCTCCACTCGCACTTGCCTGTCCATTTGGGACCAGAAAAATGTGGCAGCTACCCGGTTGTTTTCAGCTATCTGCTGTCCTTTGCGGCTATCATAGTTGGTATAAAAAACCAGCCGGCCATCTTCTATGTTTTTAAGCAACACAATACGTCCGCTTACATGCCCTGAAGCATTACTTGTGGCAAGATGAAAAGCGTTATAATCCGGAACCTGTTGTGTTTCGGCATCTTTTAGCCAGTATTCTAATCCATCAATTGGATTTTCAGGCAAATCGCCTAAATTTAGCTTGTCTAAGTTATATTCTCTCCTTGAGTTATACTGCATACTTTTTTTACATCAACACTTCCACTATGTTTTTGTTGCTGCGCCTATCCTTCGCAAATATAATTCAGGTTTAAAGATGTGGATAGTCAACATTTTCCGTGCACAACTGTTATTTAGATTAAATAAAAAGAATAAACCATTATTTAAACTGCTTGTCGATTAAATGCGATAAGACCAAAACACCAAATAATATGAAAATAGGGCTTTTAAAGGAACCCGGCTTTGAACACAGAGTGGCGCTATTGCCCGAAGGCGTTCAAAAGCTGGTGAAAAAAGGTCACGAAGTTTTGTTTGAGTCTGAAGCGGGTGCCACAGCCTTTGCACCCGACGCCGATTACGAAGAAAGTGGGGCCACCAAATCGAAACGGACTGATATATTGAAAAATGCTGAGCTTGTTTTAACCATTCAACCTTTGGCAGTCGAGGAACTTTCTCATTTACAAAAAGGACAGATTGTGGTGGGTGTATACAATCCTTTGGTTAATAAAGAATTAGTAAACCAGTTTAAAGATAAAGGACTTACCTTATTAAGTCTCGATAACTTACCACGTACAACAAGAGCGCAGGCCATGGATATTTTATCATCAATGGCCACAGTGGCCGGTTATAAAAGTGTACTGGAGGCGGCCAACCGGGTGCCACGTTTCTTTCCAATGTTCATGTCGGCAGCCGGAACCATTAAACCGGTCAAAATGCTCATTTTGGGAGCCGGAGTAGCTGGTTTGCAGGCCATTGGGACAGCACGAAAACTGGGCGCCGTTGTGGAGGTTTTCGATGTGCGGGCAGCTGTTAAAGAAGAGGTGCAATCGTTGGGCGGAAAGTTTATTGAAGTGGAAGGAGCCAAAGACGATAAGGACGCGGGCGGTTATGCTATAGAACAAACAGAAGATTTTAGAAACCGCCAACAGGAAAAAATACAGGAACACGCCATCAAGTCTGACGTAATAATTACAACAGCTCAGATTCCCGGAAAGCCGGCCCCAAAGCTTATTACCAAAGCATCGATTGAACAAATGAAACCCGGTTCGGTCATCATTGACCTGGCTGCCTCAAGTGGTGGCAATACCGAGCTTACCCAGGACAATAAAGTTGTCAATCACAAGGGCGTGAGTATCGTAGGCAGTTCGCAAATATCTTCAGATATGGCAATAGATGCATCCCGTATGTTTGGCAACAATGTCATCAACTTTCTCGAAATACTAACCGGTGAAAATAGTGAGATGAAACTCGATTTTGAGGATGATATCATTGCAGGATGCACCATTACCCACGAGGGAGATTTAATTAGTGAACGTATTCGAAATGCATATAAAAATTAAATGATATGGAAGCTATGCTGGAATTTTTCTTCACCAACAGAGATGCAATTTTTATTATCGTACTATCAATATTTCTAGGTATTGAAGTAATTTCCAATGTGCCTGCAGTATTGCATACGCCCCTGATGTCGGGTGCCAACGCCATTCATGGTGTGGTAATTATTGGAGCCATTATAGTAATGGGGCACGCCAGTGATACCGTTGCTTTTATTCTTGGATTCCTCGCTGTGGTATTGGGTACGCTTAACGTAGTAGGCGGCTTTGTGGTTACAGACCGCATGCTGGAAATGTTCAATAAAAAAAGAAAAGGGAATAAAAATTAAATCATCAGCTTATAAAAAAAAGCTAAATCATCAGGTATGGACAAAGTATTTCAACTTACAGAAAATATATCATTTACACTCGGAGACTCACTCCTCGAACTTATATATGTAATTGCATCGGTGTTGTTTATTATAGGATTAAAAATGTTAAGTAGCCCCAAAACAGCCAAACGAGGCAATCTGTATGCTGCTTTGGGGATGGTAATGGCCATAATTGCCACCATTACATTGCACGAAATGAATGGCGAACCCATTAAAAATGTAGGCTGGATTATTGGCGCTATTGTTTTGGGAACTGTCATTGGCTGGGCTATAGCGATTAAAGTAAAAATGACGGCCATGCCCCAATTGGTTTCGTTTTTCAATGGTATGGGTGGTGCCAGTGCGGCCCTTATTGCTCTGATGGAATTTCCGCATCTTGCACAAGGCTCGGCCACAGTGGCCATGCATACCGGCGAAGTGCTGGCTATCTTGCTTGGATTAATGATTGGTAGTGTTTCATTTGCCGGAAGTATGATTGCCTTTGGTAAGCTCGACGGACGCATTAAAGATATACGCGCTACATCTTTGCGGGTAGTAAACCTGTTGTTCCTCGCCGTGCTTCTTGGATTTATCATTTACATCATGACCAGAGGTGATGCCAATCCGGCTGATTTAATGCCGGCCATTTACCTCATGCTCGCCATCAGTCTTATTTACGGTGTTTCTTTTGTAATGCCCATTGGAGGGGCCGATATGCCCGTGGTAATTTCGCTGTTAAATTCATTTACAGGTATTGCTGCCGCTATGGGCGGTTTTCTTTACGATAACCAGGTTATGCTTACCGGTGGTATCCTGGTAGGTTCGGCCGGTACCATTCTGACCATTTTAATGTGTCGCGCCATGAATCGCTCACTGATTAATGTCATTGTAGGAGCATTTGGTGGCGGTGGAGCAGCTTCCGGACAGGAGGGCGGCACTGTTAAAGAAATATCATTGAGCGATGCTGCGGTATTGCTTAATTATTCGCAAAAAATATACATCATTCCGGGCTACGGTTTGGCGGTTGCTCAGGCCCAACATCTCGTTAACGAACTGTCGAAAATGCTGGAAGCAAACGGTGTGGAGGTGAAGTTTGGTATTCACTCAGTAGCAGGCCGCATGCCCGGCCACATGAATGTGCTGCTTGCAGAAGCAGATGTGCCTTATGAGAAATTAATTGATGAACGCAATGCCAGCGAGGAGATGCAATCTACAGATGTGGCCGTGGTTATTGGTGCCAATGATGTGGTAAATCCGGCTGCCGAAGATGATCCGTCAAGTCCCATTTATGGTATGCCCATTATTCGTGCAGGCCAGGCCAAAAATATTATTGTGATGAAGCGCGGCATGGGTAAAGGTTATGCAGCAATCGAAAACAGCCTCTTTTACAACGATAAAACACGCATGCTATTTGGTAATGCCAAAGATTCAATCCAGAAATTAATAGAAGAAATCAAAGCGCTTTAATCTTTCGAAAATTTAATAATTCAAAAATAATGCGTAATAAAGACAGGCTTTTTAGCTTGTTTTTATTGCGCTTTAAAATTATTTCCGCTTTTTTTACAACTCATATGCTTCAACGGTGTCTAATATTTTAATGGGTAACTTTTTTAAACCAAAAAGTACTGTTAATAAAAAAAAGCAGACGATAAGACAACCTTGTCCGGGTTAATGTAATACCCACAATGCGCAAGCAAAAAAATAAAAATTAAGGCATACTTGCAGAATTTTGATAATATAAAAATAAAAGTTTTGTTTGCTTCGGTATAGTCTGTACAAAAGTTCAAAACCATTCAATTTGGCATGCGAGCTAATAAGGATGACTGGAAATACGGGAGGCAAATACAAAACATAAAATATACAAGATATGAAACACATTGGAGCACATGTAAGCGCAGCAGGCGGTGTAGAAAATGCACCTGCCAATGCAACCGAAATAGGGGCTACAGCTTTTGCGCTTTTCACAAAAAATCAAAGACAATGGAAAGCCAAACCGCTTAGCGATAAAAACATTGAAGGCTTCAGGGCAAAATGTGAGGAGTTGGGCTATGGCGCCGGACAAATATTGCCACACGACAGTTATCTCATAAATTTGGGTCATCCCGAAAAAGAAGGCCTGGAGAAATCCCGAAATGCCTTTCTGGATGAGATGCAGCGTTGCGAACAGTTGGGTATCGACAGGCTGAATTTCCATCCCGGTTCCCACCTAAAGAAAACCACGGTTAAAGAATGTCTTACCACCATTGCTGAATCAGTCAATCAGGCCCTTGACAAAACAAAGGGCGTAACAGCCGTTATAGAAAATACAGCAGGACAGGGCACCAACCTCGGATATAGTTTTGAACAGATAGCCGAAATTATCGAACAGGTAGAAGATAAATCCCGGGTAGGCGTGTGCATCGATACCTGCCATGGTTTTGCTGCAGGTTATGATTTTAGCACGGGCGAAGGATATGAGCAATTATGGAAAGAATTTGAGCAGTACATCGGCTTCGATTTTCTGAAAGGTATGCACCTGAACGACGCCAAAAAAGAGCTGGGAAGCCGGGTAGACCGTCATGCTCCGCTTGGTGAGGGTTTTATTGGTATAGAAGGTTTCGAACGCCTGATGAAAGACAAGCGGCTCGATGGTGTACCGATGATACTCGAAACACCCGAACCGGAAAGATGGAAAGATGAAATAAAAATGTTGAAAGATATGATTTGATTAATCAACCCATATTATTGGTGCCAGGTGCTGTAGAATAGCCAATTTTTATTATTTTTAAAGAAAAAAGAGTGAGTCGACTGCTTCTATCCATATCATTTTTGTTGTTTTTTAATGTGTCTGCTGCCAATTCACTCCTGGAAAAGGGATATCCATATATAAAAAATTTCGACTTATCCGGCCTCAGTAGTAACTTGCAGAACTGGATGTCTGTACAAACGCCCAATGGTTTTATATATGTAGCCAACAGTTCCCGGCTATTTGAATTTGACGGTGTAAATTGGAATGCCTATACTTTGCCCAATAATAGTGCCCTCCGTGCACTCGAAACCGACACCACAGGCAAAATTTATGTAGGAGGCACACGTGAGTTCGGTTATTTTTATCCCAATAAATATGGCCGGCTAAAGTATTACTCCCTTTCTGCACAACTCGATACCATAGACTTTGAGTCCGTATGGCGGGTATTGAAAACATCTGATGGCATTTATTATGTAGCTGGCCGAAAACATATTTTTAAATATGCCAACAATCGCTTGAAATTAGTAGCTGCTCCTTCTGTTATTAGCAGTTTCAGAGCATCTGTCATCGAAGACGAAATTTTATTTTATGACGAATATTCCGGATTCGGCAAAGTTGTGAACGATACCATGCAGCTCTACCGGAATTCATTGCTACCCAAAGATTATTCCGTCTATTTTTTTATGCCCGGTAAAACAAACAACATCATAGCAGGTGTCCGCCAAAAAGGACTTTTTCATTTTACACCACAAGCAGAGCTTATTCCCTGGGAACAATCATTGGGATTATCAAAAGGAGATTTCACCAGAAATTTGAACAGTCCAGCTGGCAACAAATGGATTAAACCGGTTGTAAAAAAACTTAATAATTTACTCGAGAAAGCCGTGACCTATTATGCTGTTAGCCATAAACACAATTATTATATTGCTACGCTGAGGCAGGGTGTTATTGTTACAGACCATGAATTCAATATAATTAATAACTACCGGAAAAATTATGGTATTACAAGCGATGCCATTTATCACATTGAGGTCGATAAACAAGGGAATTTATGGCTTACGGGCGAAATGGGATTGTCTTTTGTGCGGGACAGCCATCCGTTTCGGTATTTTGATGAACTTAACAATATAAATGGCGTTGCCATATCTGCCAGGGTATACGGCGATGAAGTTTTTATAGGAACTACTCAGGGATTATACTCCATAAATCGCTATATAGATAGTTTCAGTAATTTGCATGATTTGGAACTTATTACCGATGATTATACTTATGTGCTCGATATTGAACCATTGCAAAATTATCCCGGCAAAATTTTATTCAGTAGCTTACGCGACCTGGCATTGCTCGATAGAAAAAACAATGCTATAAAATCATTAGCACCTTTCTATGGCACCTACGACATTCTAAAGGTGCCATTTGCCGATGATGTATTTCTATTGGGCCATCCTGAAGGTATAGGAGCGGTAAAGATTCTGAGAAAGGCCAACGGTGATTTTTACGCCAAACAGCTCGCTGTATTAGGAAATTTTGAGGAGAATATCAGAAAAATGACGTTCGATAAAGCCAATAGACTTTGGGTGGCCTCCGGTTACAACGGCGTTTTTGTGATTGATTTTGAGTCCGATTTGAAAGTAAAATCCATTAAACAGTATAATGAATCAAACGGCCTGCCTTCCAACGATAAAAACATCCCTTATTTAACAGACGATACACTTTTTATGGCCACACGGTCAGGCGTAATGTATTTCGATGATGATGCCGATGCTTTTCAACCTTATGCCCCTTTATTCAATGCGCCTGTATTCGATACTGTGATAATAAATACAGTGTTGCCAACAAAAGATAAGGTGTGGTTTGGACTCAATAAAGGCGTGATGTATTTTGATCGTTCCACACGCAAAATTGAAAATACCGCTTTTCGCAGATTAACAGATTATGGCACTGAAGGTATCGAAAAAGATAAAAATGGCAATATCTGGCTGGCCAGTTTGAACCACGTCATTGCCATCGATACCACCTACTTGTTTGAACAGTTTATGACGGTTCCCCTGAAGTTCAGAGAAGTTGCTTTTGGTGGTGATTCCCTTATGCTGTTGCCAAATTTCCGGAATTATCGTAACACTGTTCTGCGCCTGGGTGAATTGCCTTTTAGTCACAATTCTTTGAGAATTAAACTCGCATGTCCGGCCTATCAGTCATTAGATGCTATTCAGTTTTCATATAAACTCCAAGGACTGAAAGATAAATGGAGCAGCTGGAGTAATAAAAAAGTAATAGATTTTCCCTACCTGCCGGGCGGAGATTATCACCTTATGGTAAAAGCGAGAGATGCCAATAATCAGGTGATAGGAAAAGCAAATGCGAGCTTTACTATATCGCCTCCGTACTATTTAACCTCCTGGGCTTTTCTTTTATACGTTATTTTCGGTGCTTTAATCATATATGCTGCAATCGATTTGAACAGCCGCAGACTCAAATCAGATAAGAAAAAATTACAAAAACGTATAAATGATGCTATTGCTACAGTACGGCAACAAAAAGAAGAACTTGAGTTGCAAACACAGTACCTGGCAGAAACCAATAAAGAACTCGAAAAACTGTCTATTGTAGCTGAATTTACAGATAATGCAGTGGCCGTGATGGATGGCAAGGGTAATTACCAGTGGATTAATAAAGGCTTTACCCGCATGTATGGCTACGAGTTTCATGAATTACTTAACGATCAGGATAGAGAAAAGATTGGCAAACATGCCAATTTGCAAATGAATGACCTTATCAATGTGTGGTTTGGAGATAAAAAACCCATTATATATGAATCGCTTAATAAATGTAAAAATGGTTCCGAAATATGGGTGCAAACAGCCTTAACACCTATTCTCGATAGCGAAGGCAACATCAAAAAGCTCATTAGTATTGATACGGATATACGAAAACTCAAAGAAGCAGAGAAAGAAATTGAACAACAACGCGACGAAATTCGTAATCAACGTGATTTGGCTGTAAAGCAGCGAGACGAGATCAGACAACAAAAACAGGAAATTACAGATTCCATACATTATGCCCAGCGCATTCAGGAAGCATTATTTCCTTCAAAAAATAGTTTAACAAAGGTTTTCAAAGAAAATTTTGTTTTCGACTTGCCCCGCGACATTGTTTCCGGTGATTTTTATTGGGTACACCAAACGCAGCATGTTTCCTTATTGGCTGTAGCCGACTGTACAGGCCATGGGGTTCCCGGAGCTTTCATGAGTCTTATCGGACTAAATTTTCTGAATGAAATAGTTATTTCTGAAGGTATTGTTGAACCCGACAAAGTACTCAATAGCCTAAGATCAAAAATAATAAATGCCTTACGACAAACGAGCCGCGTAGGAGATAATAAAGATGGTATGGACATCGCATTAATCAGCTACGATGCTACCCAGCATAAATTATGCTATGCCGGTGCCAATAATATAGCCCTGATAAAACGCGGTGAAAAGCTCATTGGGCTGGAACCGGATAAAATGCCCATTAGTATTTTCAGAGATATTCAGACTCCATTTAGCCTCAAAGAAGTTGATACTGAACCTGGTGATATGCTTTATATGTTCAGTGATGGTTACACCGATCAGTTTGGAGGCACTAAAGGAAAAAAATTTAAAACCGTTAATTTCAAAAAACTCATATCACGGTTACCACAAAATGAAATTAATACGCAGGAAAAAATTATGGCGGAACGTTTTAAAAAATGGAAGGGTAATCTTGAGCAGGTCGATGATATTTTAGTTGTAGGAGTGAAGTTACACTAATGATACACATCTTTGTAATACCATCAAATGTTATTCAGGCTGTTGTTGGCACACTGCATTTCAGCCTAAGCGCCTGGTGTATTTTATTTATTGCAGGCATGGTAGCCATATCGGCTATTATCTATACAGTAATATTGTACAGAAAGAATATGTTTAAACAGAAACATATTGTTGAAAAGAACCATAAAATAAAGCAGCTGACGCATGAATTCAAACTACTATCCATACTGGCTAACGATACTGATAACCTGGTTGCAGTAACCAATGCTGAAGGCTATATTGATTTTGCCAACAGAATTTTTCGTGAAACATTTGGCTTATCCACCGAGGAAAATGTTACGGGGGTCAATATCAACGATTTACCGGGGTTTGAAAAAATATCTGAAATATTCCGTAAAAGCGTGAGCCAACAAACTAATACGCAAACCGATTTTTTTATAACTACTAAAACAGGTCACAGGTTTTGGCTTCAGGTAAGTATGGCACATGCCATTTTTGAAAAAGAACACAAAGTAATGGTTATTGCCACAAATATCAATGATTTGAAATTTGCCGAAGAAGAAATTTCCCAGCAAAGCGAAGAACTCAAAATACAAAGCGAGCAGCTCGAAGACATGAATACCGAGTTGGAATATGTGAACCAGGTTACCACAGATAGTATTAACTATGCGCAGCGCATTCAATATGCCATTTTGCCGCGGGCAGATGATTATATGAAACACATTAGCGATAGCTTTGTAATGTTTCGACCACGAAATATAGTCAGTGGCGATTTCTATTGGTATGGAGAGATAGGTGATAAAGCATTTTTTGTAGAAGCCGATAGTACCGGACATGGTGTTCCGGGCGCATTGATGGCCACAATTGGCAATACCTTGTTGAATGAGATTGTTTTAAGTGAGCAGCATAGTAACCCGGCAATAATTTTAAAAGAACTCGACCGGAAAATTAAAACAGTATTGCGCCAGGAAGCAGGACTGCCAGAGCAACAAGATGGCATGGATATGGCGCTGGCCCAATACAATTATAAAACAAAAGAACTGTCTGTCAGTATTGCTAACCAGTTTGTATTTTTATGGCATAAAGGTAAACTAATAGAGTTAGAGGGTAGTTTATTTGCCATTGGTGGTTCTGATATGCATACGAGAAAACCCGATTTTGATTTGTGCCGCTATACCATGGAGCCCGGCGATGTGCTCTATTTGTTTAGCGATGGCTATCGCGACCAGTTTAATGATGAAGAAAAGGAAAAAATGATGTATCACCGTTTCAAAAATCTTATAGAAGACTTAGCTACACGTGAATTTGGTAAACAAAAAGATTTGCTGGAAAAACGGTTCGATGAATGGAAAGGGCGCAGCCGCCAAATAGACGATGTTTTAGTTTGGGGTATTAAGTTTTAAACCTTAACAATTTCAAAATCCACGTCCAACATTTTTTTGTAACGCAGTCCTGCATTGTACATATCGAGGTCGGCAGCCTGATATTTCCAGATGATTTTTACATTCGCTTGCTCTGAAAGCTTCTCCAGTAAAAATAAAACCTTCGACAATTGCTTGGCTGTGCTAGTTGAGAAATAATCGAGGTAAAAAACAAAAGTATTTTCCGGGTTTGGGTTATCAATGTACTGGTTTATCCAGTCAAATATGGGTTGAAAAAAACCTATAGCATCTTCAGGCAGGCTTTTCTCTGTAATTTCGAATTGGTTTTTTTCAGCATCAAAAAGCACTCTTGGGGTATCTTTCGTTGCTTCAATAAATAAAACAGGCATCATAACTACTCGTATATTATTTTAAAGTCATCACTGTCTTCTTCAGGCTCTTCTTCTTTCAGTTCAAAGTCTATTCCTGTAAGACGTGCGAAGCGTTTTCCGCTTTCCAGCATATCAGCATCATCAGCATAATAGTGCCAAACAACTTTTAATGAATATTTAATGGTTTCCAGTAAATTGAAAATTTTACCCAATTGTTTGGCTGAAGCAGTATTAAAATAATCGAGTTTAATGTGCAGCTCGGTTTGCTCTGCCGGCTGAGTAATGTATTGTTCAAGCCATTCGTATACTGGTTTGTAAAAGTCAAAAGCATTTTCAGGGAGCGAACGCTCGGCAATACTGAAAGTATTTTTGTCTTTATCCAGTATAATTTTAGGAGTGTCATCTGTTGCTTTGCGTATAAGTGGTTCCATTAGTCCTTTATTGTTACTTCGATTGTGAAAAAGGTATATTTTTCACTTGTTTCCTTGAACGCATATTTTAGCTTACTGTTACTTTTTAAACGTAATTCTATGAGCCCAAGCCCAGATTCTTTGTTATTATCAATCTGAAAATTAAACAGTCTTTTGTCATAAAACTCATTAAGTTCTTTATTGTTCAATTTGTTAACATTTTCGATGCTCGCTTTAAGTGAATCAATTCTACTCGATTCAATATAATTTCCGGTGTGAAGTTTATAGCCGTTTTCAGAATAAGAAATATAAAACAGTCCGGGGTTGCCTTCTTGTTTAATAGGCGACTTTCCATGTTTAACAATATTCTGTAACAATTCTACCATTATGTTAAACACTTTCTTCTTCAGGGCGGCCTGGCCAGCCATTTGGCTTTCAATTATTGATAGCAGGTTAATAAGGCTTTCCTGGTTAAAAATGCCATTAAAAATAATAAGCACATTTTCCTTATCCAATTGTTCGTGTAAATCGAAAATGTTACCAAAATTAAGATGTGTGTCATCAGAATTCACGGCAGCAAAGTTATGTTTTATGTAGGTTCTGAGGTAAAAATAAGACCATTTATCACTGAGTTTTTTAAAAGCATATTGAAGTTTATTGCCTGATTTACGAGCCATTTCAATTAACCCCAGGCCAGCACCACCCTTTTCAGAAAGCTCATTCTCCATAAGGGTTTTTTTATAAAATTCTTTTAGCTCATCTTTTTCGAGGCTGTTGATTTTGTCGAGCTGGGAAGTCAGGTTATCCTGGTTTTCGTTTAAAATGATATTGGCCATTGTAATGTAATAGAACTCTCCACTCTGTTCCACACCAAAAAAACTTTTCCATTTTCCTGATTCATCCTGATGCCTGGTGATATTTTGCAATCCCTCTACCAATATGGTATAAACCCGCTTCTTAACCTTAACAGGCTCGTTGGCTTTTTTTAAATTGGTTTCAGTGAGTGCCAGTATACCATCCGTAATGCTTTGAGTTAAATCACCCCGGTAAAAATAACTTAGACCTTCGGTATCTAATATGTCATATATTTTGAATGTAGTCTGCTGTTCAAGGGTCATAAATGTGCTTCTTTATAGGTGGAATAAAGATATTAAATTAAAAATGTAATCGAAAATTTTTTTACTTAATGAACCGAGCCATGACAAAAATTTTGACACACTCGCATGATTATAATGGACCTACAAACAGTATGTGGCGCACATTTGACCAATCATGGCGAGCTCCTCCCGAAGGTTTTCGGGAGACCATTAAAATCAAAATTATAAACGGATGAAATCATAACCTTCAAAAACCTTTACTGCCGGACCTTCCAGCCATAAGTTTTCATAACGCCCGGTAAAATCAAAACCGATGGATAAAAGCCCTCCCTGGGCCTGTACCTTTACCGGGTTCGATATGACTTGTTTTTTGTGATGTGCAATTACGGCTGTTGCTATACTGCCTGTGCCACATGCCCATGTCTCTGCTTCTACACCTCTTTCGAACGTTCTTAAATGAATAACATTATTTATAATCGCATAAAAATTCACATTTACACCTTCCGGCGCAAAATATGAGTTGTGTCGCAGCTTATTTCCTTCATAATTAACGTCGAGTTCTTTGAGGTTTTCAACCTCAATAACCAAATGAGGTGAGCCACTATCCGTATAAAACCCAAAGGGTGTTTCTTTAATCTCCTCTATGGGTTGCATTTTTAAGTTTACTTCCTGCCTATCGGTAATAATACCCTCATGTAGTCCGTCTATGGCACTAAATGTGGTTTTGTCTCCAATCATTCCGCGATCATGTGCAAATTGAACTGCACATCTGCCGCCATTGCCGCACATCGTTCCTTCTTTTCCGTCGGCATTGTAATAAGTCATTTTAAAATCTGCTTCTTCCGAAGGCGAAATAATTATTAACCCATCAGCACCTACACCAAACCTCCTGTGACAAATTGTCGCTATAGCTTCTTGTGTTAACTGAATACCATTAGTTTCTGAATAATATAGCATTACAAAGTCATTTCCAGCTCCATGGTATTTATGAAATTTTTGCAGCATAAGTTAAAGTTAGGTTAAAAACAGCCCGTTTGTATAAATTTTGAAGTGCTTTAATCGTACAAATTTATACAAATTCAGTACCTTTTAAAATTTAAAACAAAGAACTTAATTAATTGAAAACCTGAAAAAACTTTAAATACTATGGAAAAAAGAAAGTTGTTCATAAATTTTGTTGCAGGAATCCTTGGTGGGGTGCTTGTACTTCTAATCTATACAATTACTACAGACCAAGAAATTAAATCAGTCCAAAGCAATAACCAATATGCCACAACCGGGCAACAGGGCAATTTTATAAATAAAACCATTGATTCAAATCAAACAAGGGGACTAAATTCCCGCCCCGTTGGACAATACTCGCCGGTATCAATGTTAGAAAATGAGATGGTTACCGCAGCACAAAAAACAGTAGATGCTGTGGTACACGTAAAAACTGCTTATGTGCAGGAATACAATTATGGAAATCCATTTATGGAATATTTCTTTGGACAGGGCAGCCAACGGCGTAGCCAGCCTGTATTAGGCAGTGGGTCAGGTGTAATTATTTCTGAAGATGGCTATATTGTAACAAATAACCATGTGATTGATAAAGCACAGAAAATAAAAGTTATTTTGAACGATAAAAGAGAGTTTGATGCAGAGGTCATTGGCACTGATCCCGGAACAGATATCGCGCTGTTAAAAGTTAATGAGGGTAATTTGCCATATGTTAAACCCGCAAACTCAGATGATGTGCAGGTAGGAGAGTGGGTGCTGGCCGTAGGAAACCCGTTTAATCTTACTTCTACTGTTACAGCTGGAATAGTTTCGGCCAAAGCAAGAAACATTAATTTAATGAAGGAGAATTATGGCATTGAAGCTTTTATACAAACCGATGCTGCAGTGAACCCCGGAAATAGCGGTGGTGCTTTAGTAAACCGTAAAGGTGAGCTTATTGGTATTAACACTGCCATTGCTTCAAAAACAGGTTCGTATACAGGCTATTCATTTGCCGTGCCTGTAAATATTGCCATGAAAGTTGTCGAGGATTTAATTGAGTATGGCCAGGTGCAGCGAGCCGTTATGGGTATCATGATTCATGATTTGAATGAAAGTTTCGCCGCAGAAAACGATATTGAAACATTGAACGGTGTTTATATCGATAATATAAATCAGGGTGGTGCGGCAGATAAAGCCGGTATTAAACCGGGTGATGTAATTGTGCGTATTGGCACTGTTAATATCGATAATGTGGCGCAATTACAGGAGCAATTGAGCAAATTCCGTCCCGGCGATCAGCTAAAAGTGACCTTATTACGCAATAATCGTGAGATCGAAAGAGATGTGGTACTCCAAAATAAAATGGGCAGCACAGATATTATTAAAGGAGAAGATCCGTTAGTTAATTTGGGTGCCCGGTTTGAGCCGATTACAAAAAAGGAAAAAAAGCTTCTGAATATTTCACATGGTATGAAAATTGTAGAACTAAAATCCGGAAAATTAAGAAGCGCAGGTATTCATGAAGGATTTATCATTCTGACAATGAATGGTATGGAAATTGTATCTGGAAATGATATCAGACAGGTAATTGAGCAGTCGAAAGGTGGAATTATGGTTGAGGGAATTTACCCCAACGGAATGAAAGCTTATTACGCATTTGGAAAATAAGTTTACATTCATTTTCAAGGTTTTATATGGCACTGAGAAGGCTGGAAAAAGTTCAATTACCTGAAACATTTTAAATAATCCTGCGTAGTATAAGAGCACACAGTTATAAGCGAATGATAATAGCTATTTAATCTAAAGTATAAAAACATGAATCTCAGCACCTTGGGGTTCATGTTTATTTATTTGTAACAAATAAACTTACAATCATCATCTGAGCCGTAAAATCGAAGGTATATATGAGACAGTTAAAAATCACTAAATCAATCACAAATCGCGAAAGTGCGTCACTGGATAAGTATCTTCAGGAAATAGGCCGCGAGGAGCTTATTACCGTTGAAGAAGAGGTGGAATTGGCCCAACGTATTAAAAAGGGGGACAGGGCTGCACTGGAAAAACTTACAAGAGCCAATTTGCGATTTGTTGTGTCTGTTGCGAAACAGTATCAAAATCAGGGGCTTAGTTTGCCGGACTTGATCAACGAAGGTAACCTGGGGCTGATCAAAGCCGCTGAGAAATTTGATGAAACCAGGGGGTTTAAATTTATTTCTTATGCTGTATGGTGGATTCGTCAGTCTATACTGCAAGCATTAGCTGAACAGTCCAGAATTGTAAGACTGCCATTAAACCAGGTAGGTTCGTTGAATAAAATTAATAAAGCATTTTCCAAATTCGAACAGGAAAATGAGCGCACACCTTCGCCGGAAGAGTTGGCCGACAAACTTGAACTTCCCAAAGAAAAAGTTAGCGATACGCTAAAAGTATCCGGCCGGCATGTATCAGTAGATGCACCATTTGTAGAAGGTGAAGACAATAGCTTGCTCGATGTGCTCGAAAATCAGGACAGTCCAAAAGCTGACGGCAGCCTGATGAATGAATCGCTCGGAAGAGAAATTTTAAGGGCTTTGGCCACACTTACCGAAAGAGAACGCGACATTATTAAGTTGTTCTTTGGTATTGGTTGCCAGGAAATGACCCTCGAAGAGATCGGTGAGCGTTTTGGGCTGACCCGCGAAAGGGTCCGCCAGATCAAAGAAAAAGCCATCAGAAGGTTGCGTCACACCTCACGCAGTAAACTCCTGAAAGCTTATTTGGGATAAAAATATCAATATAAAATTTAAAGGCTGTCAATATCGACAGCCTTTTTTTGTTTGGTGACGAATTGGCACATTTAGCCTTGTGGCATACATGTTGGAAAACTTCAAACAGAATATAACCTAAAAAAATAAATAAAGATGCAAAAAGGAAATATTGGAGTAACTACGGAAAACATTTTTCCAATAATTAAAAAGTTTCTGTATTCCGATCATGAGATTTTTCTTCGCGAAGCCGTATCGAATGCTGTAGATGCTACCCAAAAACTTAAGGCACTCGCCCGCCGTGGAGAATACGAAGGAGAAATGGGTGATACCACCATTCGCATTAGCAATGATCCCGAAAAGAAAACCATCACCATCAGCGATCGTGGTATTGGTATGACAAGCGAAGAGGTCGATAAATACATCAACCAAATTGCTTTCTCCAGCGCCAACGAATTCCTCGATAAGTATAAAGATGATGTGCAGTCTATTATCGGCCACTTTGGACTGGGTTTCTACTCGCTGTTTATGGTATCCGATAAAGTCGAAATATTCACAAAATCATATCAGGACGATGCCAAAGCAGTACACTGGTCATGCGAAGGCTCACCCGAATATCAGCTCGAAGCGTACGATAAAAAAGAGCGCGGAACCGATATTGTAATTCACCTCGATGAGGAATCGAAAGATTATGCCGAGGATGCAAAAATAAACGAGCTGCTGGATAAGTATGCCAAGTTTTTGCCCATTCCTATTGCATTTGGCAAAGAGCAGGAGTGGAAAGAAGACAAAATGGTGGATACCGACAAGGATAAAATCATTAATAACCCTGAACCGACATGGACCCAAAAACCAGCCGATCTGGAGGACAAAGATTATAAAGACTTTTATAAAGAACTTTACCCCATGGGTGAAGATCCCCTGTTTCATATTCACCTGAATGTGGATTACCCATTCAATTTAACGGGCATTCTTTATTTCCCTAAAATCAAGAACAATATCGAAATACAGAGAAATAAGATTCAGCTCTATTGTAACCAGGTGTTTGTAACTGATTCGGTAGAAGGAATCGTCCCCGAATTTTTGACGCTGTTGCACGGAGTTATCGATTCACCGGATATCCCGCTGAACGTATCACGTAGCTATTTGCAAAGTGATTCTAACGTGAAGAAAATTTCTTCGCACATTACCAAAAAAGTAGCCGACCGCTTGAACGATATCTTTAAGGAAGACCGCAAGCAGTTTGAAGAGAAATGGGACGACCTGAAGATTTTCATCCAGTATGGTATGCTCACAGACGAAAAATTTGCAGAACGTGCCAAAAAATTCGTCTTACTTAAAAATACCGATGGGAAATACTTTACCTTCGATGAGTACAAAGAGCTTATCAAAGAGCAGCAGACTGATAAAGATAAAAAACTGGTTCACCTTTATACCACAAATAAAACAGAACAGTACACCTTTATCGAAGAGGCAAAATCTAAAGGCTACGATGTGCTTGAGATGGATGGACAATTGGATGTGCATTTTGTGAATAAGCTGGAGACTGACCTTGAAGATACTTCTTTCAAACGCGTAGATGCGGATGTGCTCGATAAACTCATCCAAAAAGAAGTGTCAAAAGAGTCGAAACTTTCAGATGAACAGCAAAACAACCTTGTTCCGGTATTTCGCGGTCGTTTGCCCGAAGATGCAGGCTACATCGTGTCAGTCGAAAACCTCGATGAAAACACACTTCCAGTTATGATTACGCAGTCAGAGTTCATGCGCCGCATGAAAGATATGTCAGAGATGCAGGGTGGTATGAATATGTACGGCAACCTGCCCGATAGTTATAACCTTGTACTCAACAGCAACCATCCGTTGATTGTTAACCTTGCTTCAAACATTGATGAAGAAGTGGGTGAAGACCTTAAGAAAACCGATGAGGCAATTGAGCCCGTACAAAAGGAGTTCGATGAGATATCTACCAAATATGCCGATAAAAAGGAAGAAGAGCTCTCAGAAGAAGAAAAGAAACAGCGCACAGAAGTTCAGCAAAAGCTTGATGAGTTAAAAACCCAAAAAGAGGAAAAACTCAAAAGTTTTGGCAGTGAGGATAAATTGGTAAAACAATTGATTGATCTTGGCCTCCTTGCTAACAATATGTTGAAGGGACAAGACCTTAACAAATTTGTGAAGCGTAGCGTAGAGCTACTCGAAGAATAAAACGGACTATAAGTTTAAAAACCTGCTTTTCATAAGAGAAGCAGGTTTTTTTTATGCTCAAATGCTAAAAATTTGTACATTCAACAAAATATTAGCTGTGCCGTTTCTAATAATTTACTTGCCACCGCATCGTTTTTAATTCAAAGGTTCATAAAATATCATTTATATGAAAATACTACTTTTAATTTTTCTGCTGCCGCTTTTTACCTTCTTTGTAAATATTTCCCCTGATGGAGATCTGGAAGATCTAATAAAAGAGGCCCAAAAACTTCAAAAAGAACGTAAATATAAGTCAGCTGCCGAACTGGCCCTGAAAATTCAGAACAAAGCCCGTCAGGCAGAAAAAGATATTATTTATGTCGAAGCCGTTACAATTGAGCTTAACTCCAGCAAATGGTTCAGTTACGATAGCTTCGATAAAGTGTTGAACAAGCTCGACGAGCATATTGAACAACCCTTTGGCCGCACTGAAACACTTCTTCGAACATATAAAATTCACGGCTACCAATATTGGTATAATCAACACAGCTACAGGTTGCGCGATAATGCTGACGACGGCATAATAAACGAGGAACCCAAAGCATGGTCAAAGCATGATGTGTGGAAATTGATTGACAATGAGGTAGATGAGATAAATGCTAACAATGGCAATGCTGAGTTAACCAAAGAAGAACTTGAGCGCTTAACTATGGCCACAAAAATTGATGGAGCCCTTCCGCAAAAGGTAAAAGACCTGGCCCTGCTTACGGCCGTAAATAGCATCAGGAATTTCGAAGGTGATTATCAATATCAATTGAAAAAAGCTTATGCCCCGGTTCCGGCGTTCGTGTCTTCAAACCTCGAAAATCAGGAACTGCATCCACTAGCGCAAATGTCGCGTTATTTTGCAATGCTGCTGGGAGATCAGGATAATCGCAAGGCTACCCTTCAGCAACATTTTGATATTAAAAGATTGCAATACCTTTATGAAAAAGATAAACAATACGATAAATTAAAATTGTGGACTGCAGCCCTCAGCCGGCAGCTTGAAAACAACACTCCAGCTCAAACAATTGCCGCTGCTGCTTTAGCAAAAGTATACAATACATACGCTGCCCAGGCAAGAGCAAATAATGCAAAAAAACAGGCAGTAAAATGGCAAAATAAGGCCATTAAGCTTTGTAAAGGTGCCATAGATGAATATCCCGGGAGTTACGGTGCGGTAAAATGTGAGAAAATTTTGGAAGACATACACCGGTCATTTGTTCAGGTGCAGGCACAGTACCATTTATTGCCCGGAAAACCCTTTCCGGTGCGGGTGCAATATAAAAACCAAAAGTGGATCAAAGTAAGGGCATATCCCATCAGCTCAAAGAGTTTAGCTATGGCTGACCGCACAAACCGCGATGTTGGAATGCCAAAAGGCGAAATGTTGTGGGAGTATAAAATTGAATTACCCTCAAAACCCGGCTATTTCAATCAGGATGTGATTGATTTATTACCCGCTCTACCCAAAGGTTTTTATTTACTCGATATTCAAACTGAAAAGAAACTAACCTCCGCACATACCGTGATGGATGAATTGTTGGTGAACAGTACCAATATGGCAACTGTAACCCGGCCACTCAAAGATAATACCCGTGTTATAGCCATTGACCGTACCAGTGGAAAACAGTTAAAAGCTTGCCAGGCAGATCTGTTTGATATGAAATATAATTACCGTTCCCGGTCGCGGTCTTTTGAGCTTATAAAGCACCTGGAAATGGAGCAGGGAATACTCGATTTGCCACACAGGCAGCGAATCGATATTCTGCAGCTTTCAAAGGATGATGATACATTGCTCACTCGCTTCAATCAAAATTTTTTCCGCCAGCGTAATGAACGCACCCGCCAAGAAGTGCAGTTTTTTGCAGACAGAAGCATCTACAGGCCCGGGCAGGTTATTTACTTCAAGGCCATTGCAACGCGCAGGACAGGTGACGACTGGAAACCAAACCCGGAGCAAAACATCGAAGTACAGCTTATAGATGCCAATCGTAAAACCATTGCCAAACAAAGTTATACTTCGGGCCCAAATGGAAGTTTCAACGGTCAGTTTAAAATACCACAAACCACCCGGCCCGGCACCATGCGCTTAAGTGCTCCCCGGGGCAATTTATCTTTTGATGTACAGTACTACAAACGCCCTGTTTTCGATGCTTCATGGCAGGTGGAAGACCAGTTAAATGTACCCGGCGAAGAAGTAGCCATTGACTTAAAGGTAAAATCATTCGCAGGGGCCCCTATTGATAAGGCCACTGTGGAAACTACTGTTAAGTTGAGTTCCGGAATATTTAAATATTGGTACCCGCAACAATCAGAAATGGTGGTGGCAAGTTTTAACGATACTACAAATACCAAAGGTATTGCCCAAATAAGTTTTAATTCACTTAAAGCTGATTATCTGCAGCGCTATAAGATTGAAAGTAAAGTGACACTGCCTGATGGTTCGTCACGGGTTTTTGAATATACCCATTTGGTATCGCCCAAACCTTTAACAACCGGGTTTGCTCAAAGTGGCCCGGTTGCCAGAGCCGATGACCTTCCACAGATCTCAATTGAGGGTATCAACGGCGAGCAAATACATGAACCGGTCAAACTTAGCATTAGCAAACTTGCTGTACCCAAAGATCAATTTTATCATATGCCCTTTGCGCCAGCCGGTGAAATTGTTGCCGATAAGAAGCAGTGGAAGGAAGCTTATCCGGGCATGGCCTGGAACAATGCCCTTGATTTACCTTCGATGACTGTAGATAAAAAAATTACTCAAATCGAAGCCCAGGGCCAAAATTTGAAATTTCCCGAAGCCCTGGCTTTGGACGAAGGTTTTTATAAATTTACCTGGTACCTGGCAGATACCATATATTCGAACAATTACCTTAAAGTAATCGATCCTGACAGAAAAAGAATAGAAATTGCCGAACCTTTTATTATGCTCGCTGATCATACAAAGGTAAAACCCGGAGAATCGGTTCAGATAACATTTTCGAGTCGTTTTAACGATGCGCAAATACGTTTAATTGCAAGCGATCAGCAAGGCGAACTTTTTAACCGGCAAACAGAAGTTGATGGTAAAAAAGCGTCTATTGAGTTTGATGTGCAGCAAAGAAGCGAAGGCCAGATATACCTCTCTGCAATACTGATTGCACAGGGCCGTAAATTTACACAAAATGAAACCATACAGGTTAAAGCCGTAAGCCGCCTTTTAGATGTGCATTTTACATCAATCAGAGACAAAATTGTGCCCGGCGTAAGCGAAGTGTGGAGGCTGCAAGTACGTAAAAATGATAAACCTCTAAAGGGCGCCGGAGTGCTGGCTTCAATGTACGATATGTCGCTCGATCAGTTTGTAGCGCATAGCTGGGAATTGCCATTCCAGTTACATAGCTTTTACAACCTGAACTGGGAATCACGCACTTTTGATAACAGTGGGCTTTATTTGCATGCACCTTATGCGCACAAACCACAAAACAAACCGCAATGGTATATCGAAAATCCATTTGAACCGGCATACAGCGTGCGCTCCAAGCAAACCATGATGTTGGAAGTTGTTGATAATGAATCGGCAATGGAGGAGCCACCTCCACCACCTGCAGAAGCTGAAGGAGGCGAGATGCAATATGATATGAAAAATGGTTTATCTGAAGATGATATTGAAAAAAAACAAGATAAAAAACAGGATGCAGCCGCATTGCGCACTAATTTTAACGAAACTGCTTTTTTCTATCCAAAGCTTAATAGTGATGATGATGGCCAGGTACTTCTGGAGTTCGAGGCTCCACAAAGCATGACCAGTTGGAAGTTACAGGTTTTGGCAATTGATGACGATTTAGCAGCCGGATATGCCAAACATGAGGTTGTCACCCAAAAGCCATTGATGGTGATTCCCAATAAATTGAGGTTTGTGCATAATGGTGATGAAGTTGTACTGGAAGCCATGGCTTACAATATGACCGACAGCCTTTTAACGGTAAGTCCCGATGCAAAAATATTAAACCCCGTTACCGGTAATGAAATTGAAGCAGCATTGCCTGTGAGCGAGTTTGATTTAGTCGCTGGTGAGAGTGAAAGTTTTGCGGTGAAATTTACAGTGCCTGCCAATATCAGCGCACTAAATTATGAGATTAGCGGTACAAGCGGGCCATATACTGATGGCGAATTACACAGTATTCCGGTATATCCTGCAAGACAACGCATCATTAACAGCATGGTGATATGGAACAAACCTGAACAAACGAAAACATACGAACTGGCATCCATTGATAAACTAAACAGCCCAACTGCAGCGCAGCACGAATTGACCATTGAAATGACAACCAATCCTGTTTGGATGGCCATTAAGGCACTGCCGGCCGTATACAGGTCGCAATCGGAATCAGCGATACAGCAAGCACGGAATTTTTATATTACCTCCGGCACAAATCAACTGCTGCAAGAATATGCAACAATTCAGCGCGTACTTAAAGTGTGGGAAAAAGCTCAACCGGATGCGCTGAAGTCATCGTTGCATAAAAATGAGGAGTTGCGAAATTTGTTACTGTCAGAAACACCGTGGGAGGAGGTTGCAGCCGAAGAAGAGTTACAGCGTGGCGTGCTGTTGGAAATGCTGAATCCGAATTTTGTATCGCAAGAAATGCAAATGGCTATCTCGGGCCTGGAATCGCAGCAACTTGAAAGCGGTGCATTCAGTTGGCGCCCCGGAATGCAGGCATCGTATTATTTTACCTTGCAAACCGTTTATTATCTGTCGAAAACCTTGCAGATGAAAACAGTTGAGCATACCGAGGTGAAAAATATTGTGACAAAAGCGTTGCGCTACCTTAAAAAAGAAGTTGGGGTAAAATATCAGCAGATGCTGGAATACAATGTAGATACAACCGATTATGTAACATCATCGGCTCTAATGCGGTACTTTTTGGTACAAAATGCTGTGAACGCTCAATACAAACCCTCTTCTGAAGCTGAGGAATTCTATATGCGTCATGCAAAAAAATACAAAAATATGGCCTTGCAACAGTTTGTGCTTTCGGGCTATGTGGCTGCCAATTTTGGCCATGATGATTATGCCAACCTTGTTGTCGACCGTTTGCGCGAACGTGCAGCCGTGGACAGGGAACAAGGTATTTTTTGGCGCGAAAACCGCTTAGGCTGGCAGTGGGATGAAGCACCTGTATCAACACAGGCACTTATTATCCGCTATTTTCAGCTGATGAAACAGCCTCAGGATGAAATTGAAGCCATGAAACTCTGGCTCATTCGGCAAAAACAGGGACAGGCATGGCGCAACCAGGATGCCTCATTAATGGCCATTGATGCCTTGCTGAATACCGGTAAAAATTGGCTCAACCGTGCTAAACCGGTCAAAATTAAAGTGGGCCGCCAAATTATTAAAACCGATGAAATGGCTGCCGAAGCAGGTTCAGGGTATTTCAAAAAATCACTGGGTAAACCCACGCCATTTATGAAAGAGGTTTATGTGGCTAATCCCGGAGAGGTTCCCGTTTGGGGCGCTGTTTACCATAGCTTTACCGAAGAATTTGCCAATATTGAACCTTCGCAAGACGAAATGTCTGTGAACCGGAAAATTTACAGGATTCAGGAAACAGCAAAAGGAAGTAAACTCCAGGCAATTACTTCTGAAACAAAGCTGAAGCCTGGCGATCGGTTACGCATTAAACTTACGGTTAGCAGTAACCGGGAGCTCGATTACGTATGGATCAATTCACCCCATGCAGCCTGCATGGAGCCATTCGATCAGATGAGTGGTTACAGGTGGGATGGCGGTTTGAGTTATTACGGCGAAAGCCACGACAATGGGCGTCGTTTCTTTATATACCGGCTAAATAATGGCACCTATGTGCTCAGTTACGATGTATTTGTAGTACGTACCGGAAAATTCAGCGCCGGCCCGGTAGAAATACAATCGGCTTACGCGCCTGAATTCGGTGCTCATACGGGAGGTTATCGTGTAATAGTGGAGTAAAAAACTGCTATTGCTTTATAAAATACAAATAACCCCGGCCACCTGTGTACAGATCGCCGGGGTTATTTGTATTACAGGCAAATTCCTGCCGTGATTGAGAAAACCTTTGCCGTATATTCCTCTTCCCAGTATTGCCAATAACCACTATAACG
>NZ_JBSRDC010000019.1:0-101494 GCF_055145285.1 Salinivirga sp.
CATAAAACTGGCACAAAACGAATCCGAATTAAAATTGCGCGCGCCCAAAAAGTGGCACAATTTGAACCGGAATTAGTGGCACAAACCACTCCGGAAATGGTGGCACAAATCGAATCAGATTATCCAATTAATACAATTTCTGGCTCATTTGATACATCACAAGGTGATTTGCGTAAAGCGCAAGTATACGTTGATAAAAAATATTTTCCTGATTACTCTAAAATGGAAAGTCTTCTAGGGAACTTAGTGGATAATATTAACAAACGAATTGACGATGTTTCAGGAAATGATATCATTAAACTTTCTGCAGATTTTCATTACAACTTGGTCAACATTCATCCCTTTGGTGATGGAAATGGACGAACTTCGAGATTAATGATGAATTATATTCAACTTTACCATGACGAACCATTGATTAAAATATTTACAGAAGATCGAGCTGATTATATCAATGCGTTAAACAAAACAGAAGAATTGGAGGATATTTCGATTTTTAGAGATTTTGTTTGTCAACAACAGATTAAGTTTTATAAAGCAGAGATCAGCAAGTACAAGAAGAAAGATAGAGGATTTAACCTCATGTTCTAAAGCACTTTGCACAACAGCGGTTCATAAAGCAAAGGCATTAAGTGTGTTTTCGTGTGTTCGAAATTTTATTTAACACCGCCAAAACTTCGTTTTGACGTTTAAAAATGTAAATTTGTAAAACAAAGTTTTGGCTCTGTGAAGTTGAGAGATTTTTACAAGTAAGGCCTTCGCTTCATAACCGCGAACGCCGCTAACAATTTCACAAAGCAACCTCCTCCGAACAGTTTTAGAGTCTTCCCCTGGTGACTAATAAACTTTTTGCCTTTTAAGTATACGGATTTTAAGTTTTATCGTGTGTATCGATACACTTTCCATATTCATGCCAGATAAATGCAGGCTCAGTACATGGATATGCACCCCTCGTCGGGTTTTAATTTACCACGTTGTGCAGGCTGCATACTTTTGTGTCATCAGATTTATTAATAACCTAAAAGCTACAGAAAGATGAAATCAAAAGTATTAGTTATTACAAGCATGTTTGCACTTTTAACGTTGGGCGCATTGGCTCAAAAAAGTAAGAAAAAATTTAGTGTTGAATTTAACGCCGGGGCAGCCTTTCCTGTGAAAGAAATCGGGGAGACCAAACTGAATCCCGGAGCAGGATTTGAGGGTCTTTTACACTATCGCTTTATGCCGCACCTGGGCGTTTATGCCGGTTGGGGTTGGAACAAACTTTCAGCCAATAACTCCTTTGCCGGCAATGATGTCTGTTTCGAAGAAACGGGTTATGTTTTTGGTTTGCAGTTTATGCATCCCATAGCCGATTATCCGTTTTCTTATTACGTGCGGGGCGCCGGCTTGTATAACCATATTGAGATCGAAAATGCCGATGGCGAAATTATTCATGATACCGGGCACGGATTAGGTTTTCAGGTAGCCGGAGGATTGAATTTCAATCTGGGTGAAAACTGGAGCCTGAATCCGGGTGTCAAGTTTAATGCGCTGAGCCGCGATATGGATTTCGAAGGTATTTCAACGACCCTGGATTATCAATACATTGCCATTAGGGTAGGAGTAATTCGCAAATTTTGAAAGTTTTAATTGAGCGGGTTTTGGTGCAAAAGCAGGCCCACCGCTCTTTTATTGCCATTTCCGGTTTTCCCGTGCCAGCTTTTCCGGGCTCGCACAACACTTTTTTGAATAAGCCTATTTCTTTTTCACACTCTTCACCCACACTCAACTTCTCACACTCCTCACTCAAACTCCAAACTCACTCTCCCGGGTATTCTAAAATATCTTCTGTGCCGTCGAACGCTCTGAAAAAACCTTCGGCCAGCGCTTCCATCTCGCTTTCGCCGGCAAACACGTGGTAATCGGTCAGGTTGCCCACGTATGTCTCCAGGTCTTCGACGAATCGTTTGCTGTGGGCAATGCCGCCGGTAATGCCAATGGCCTGGGCGCGGCCTTTGGAGGCAGCAAAGCAGGCGCCAATCTCCTTGGCTACCTGGTACACAAAGGCATTGTAAATCAGTTCGGCTTTTTTATCGCCGTTGTCCACCATTTTAAGCACTTCCCGTACATCAGTGGTGCCAAGGTAGGCTTTAAAACCGCTGTTTTGTGAGAGTAGTTTTTTTACTTCCGGCTCTGGTTTGCTGTAGCATAATTTCATTACACCACGCAAGGGGAGTGCTCCGGCCCGGTTAGGAGAGAAGGGCCCCATTCCGAGCAGGCCGTCATTTACATCCACAATGCGGCCGCTGCTGACCAGTGCAATGGAGATACCACCACCGAGATGCGCTACCACAAAGGCCGAATCCCTGAAGGGTGCCTGATACATTTTGGAGAGTTTGCGGGCGGTCATCTTTACATTCAGTGTGTGGGCCCGGCCATCGCGCACAATGCCCGGCACACCCGATATTTTGGCTACCTCACTCAGCCGGCTGGTCGATACCGGGTCTACCGTGTAGCAATGCTCCAAATTAAATGCATCTTTCAGCTTATCTGCCAGCAAGCTGCCCAGATTGGAGGCATGCTCGCCGTAATGGCCCGATCGGGCATCTTTCAGAAATGCCTCGTTGATACGGTAAGTACCGCCTTCAATGGGCTTCACAATGCCGCCCCTCCCCACAAGACCAATCACTTTGTAGTTGGTGTTGCGCATAAAATCTTCAATGTAAGGTATTAAAACGTTATAACGGTAATCTATCTGGTCGGCAATTTTTTCGAATTGTTGCAGCTCGCTTTGCGTATGCGTGATAGATTTGGCGTCAAGCTCACCTTCACGGTCGTAAAAGGCAACTTTTGTGGATGTGGAACCCGGGTTAATGACTATAACAACCTCATTTTGCATAATTTGTTTTTTTGCCTGTTAATGTTTTATCGCAGTGTAAAAAATATAGTGTTATCAATCTTTCGCTTATCCTGCTATTGCAGAGGTTCAATAAAAACTGTCTTTGGTGACTCGTAAGATAAAAGACTTTTAGGTCAACTTTTGTTCAGGATTTTAGTTAAGTAATTAAAAGTGCTTTGAATATACAAAATATTATACAAAAACAAATTAATATATGTATATGCTTTTATTATTGATTCGATTTTTTTAACTTGTATAACCAAATATATTTTTACCGGGGATGATTTTACGGGGAGGATTTTTAATCACTAAAACTAAATTACTATGCATTTTGAATACACCGAAGAGCAAATCATGGCGCAACAATCCGCAAGGGACCTTGCCCAGAAGGAGTTTATACAGGATGTGATTGAGCGTGATACCCACGCCATTTTTCCAGAAAAACACGTAAAAAAACTGGCCGAGTTGGGCTTTATGGGTATGCAGGTCGATCCGCAATACGATGGCACCGGCATGGACACCGTTTCTTACGTGCTGGCAATAGAAGAAATATCCAAAGTAGACTCATCGCTGGGCGTGATTATGTCGGTGAACAACTCTCTGGTATGTTTTCCCATAGAAAAATACGGCAACGAGGAGCAAAAAGAAAAATATCTGAAACCTTTAGCCCGGGGCGATAAGTTGGGTGCATTTTTGCTGTCGGAACCCGAAGCCGGCTCCGATGCCACCAAACAGCGCACCATAGCTGAAGATAAAGGCGACCATTATGTGATCAACGGTACCAAAAACTGGATTACCAGCGGCAACTCAGCCGACACCTATGTGGTCATTGCACATACCCACCCGGATAAAGGGCACAAGGGCATCAATGCCTTTATTGTTGATCGCCATGCCGAAGGTATCAGTCCGGGTCAGCATGAAGATAAAATGGGCATGCGAAGTTCCGATACCCACTCGGTGATGTTCTCCGATGTAAAAGTACCCAAAGAGAACCGGCTGGGCGACGATGGCATGGGATTTAAAATTGCCATGAAAACCCTGGAAGCTGGTCGTTTGGGTATTGCAGCGCAGGCGCTGGGCCTGGCATCGGGTGCCTACGAGCTGTCCCTCAAATACGCCAAAGAGCGTAAGGCGTTCGGTACCGAAATCATCAATCACCAGGCCATAGCCTTTAAACTGGCCGATATGGCCACCGACATTGAAATGATGCGTCTGCTGGCGATCAAGGCTGCGTGGCTTAAAGACAACGGTAAGCCTTTTGGCACAGCCAGCGCCATGGCCAAGCTCGCCTGTGCTGAAAAAGCCATGCAAATCACTACCGAAGCCGTGCAAATTCACGGAGGTTACGGCTATGTGAAAGAATATCATGTGGAACGCCTGATGCGCGATGCCAAGCTTACACAAATCTATGAGGGTACGTCTGAGATACAAAAAATTGTTATTTCCCGCGCCATCACCAATGCCTAAAATCGGTGTAAGTAGTGAAGAATAAAGAAGTAAGTGTTATGAAGAAAAGTAAGGTGTACGCACCAACCAACAAGATCAGGGTTATTACAGCCACATCGTTGTTCGATGGACACGATGCCACTATTAACATCATTCGCAGAATTTTGCAGTCGAGCGGCTGCGAGGTAATACATCTGGGCCACAATAAGTCGGTAGATGAGATTGTGAACTACGCCATACAGGAAGATGTACAGGCCATAGCTGTTACCTCCTATCAGGGCGGGCACATGGAGTTTTACCAGTACATGTACGATCTGTTGCAGGAACGGGGTTGCCCGCACATTAAGATTTTTGGCGGTGGCGGTGGTGTAATTTTGCCCAAAGAGCAGGAGGCCCTGCATCAATACGGTATAGCACGCATTTATTCACCCGATGATGGTCGTAAGATGGGCCTTCAGGGTATGATTAACGACCTTATACAACAGAGCGACTTCCCGCTGGGGAACAATGGTGTGGACCTGGAGCAGGTTAAAAAACGTGAACAATACTCCATTGCATCGCTGATCTCTAAAGTGGAGAATTACCCCGATGAAGCCGGGGCATTGATGGAGCAGGTAAGGCGTGAAGCCCAAAAATCCAAAGCGCCGGTAATCGGGATGACCGGTACGGGCGGAGCCGGAAAATCGTCTATGGTGGATGAAATCATTCGCCGCTTCAATGATAAATATCCGAATTTCAATGTGGGGATTGTCTCAGTTGATCCTACGAGGCGCAAGGGCGGCGGCGCCCTACTTGGTGACCGCATACGCATGAATGCCATAAACCACCCCAACGTGTACATGCGTTCTCTCGCCACCCGGAGCCAGAACCAGGCACTATCTTCCCATGTGAAAGATGCCGTAGAGATTCTCAAATATGCCGGTTTCGACATCATCTTGCTGGAATCCTCAGGCATTGGGCAGTCAGGCACGGAAATTATTGACCAAAGTGATGTGTATTTTTATGTAATGACCCCGGAGTACGGCGCTGCCACACAGCTGGAAAAAATCGCCATGCTCGATTATGCCGATATTGTGGCGCTCAATAAATTCGATAAACAAGGCGCGTTGGATGCCCTGCGCGACATCAAAAAACAATACCAACGTAACCATATGCTGTTTGAGGAGCCTTTGGAGAATATGCCTGTTTACGGCACCGTTGCTTCGCAATACAACAACGAAGGGGTCAACATTCTGTTCCGTGAACTTACGCGCATTATCAGCGAAAAAACAGCGTTCCGGTTTCCTGCAAACGAAAAAGATTTGCGCATCAGCCACAACAACCAGGAGATTGTTCCCTCGAACCGGGTGCGCTACCTTTCAGAAATAACCGAAACTATACGCAACTATAACCACGAGGTGGAGGAGCACGCAGGGGTGGCCAATCGACTGCAGTCGTTGCTCACAGCCGTGGAAGAATTGTCTGCCGAGGAAAATATCAAAACCCAACTGAACGAAAAGGCTGAAGCGCTGAAAAAGCAACTGGGCAGCGAAAATATGGACATCCTCCATAACTGGGAAGACAAGAAACAAAGCTACAAAAATGAACACTACACCTACCAGGTGCGCGGTAAAGATATTAAGGTCGAAACCCATGTGGAAACCCTTTCGCACTCCCGCATTCCCAAGGTTTCTTTACCTAAATATACGGCGTGGGGCGATATTTTAAAATGGGTGCAGAAGGAGAATGTGCCCGGCGAATTTCCTTATGCAGCCGGGGTGTTCCCGTTCAAACGTGAATTTGAGGACCCGACGCGCATGTTTGCCGGTGAAGGTGGTCCCGAACGCACCAACAAACGTTTCCATTACCTGTCGAAAGACCAAAAAGCCAAACGCCTCTCTACGGCCTACGATTCGGTAACCTTGTACGGCTCCAATCCTGACATGCGGCCCGATATTTACGGTAAAATCGGTAACTCAGGCGTCTCTGTGGCCTGCCTCGATGATGCCAAGAAACTTTATTCCGGGTTCGACCTGCTCGATCCGGCCACATCGGTCTCTATGACCATCAACGGTCCGGCGCCCTTTATGGTGGGTTATTTTTTCAATGCTGCCATTGATCAGCAATGCGAAAAATACATTGTGGAGCAGGGTATGGAGCAAGAGGTCAAACAAAAGGTTGATAAAATTTATAAAGATAACGGTATTGAACCGCCAACCTATCTCGGCGATTTGCCGGAAGATAGCGATGGACTGGGCCTGCGCTTACTTGGCGTAACCGGTGACCAGGTGCTGCCGGCAGATGTGTATAGCGCTATCAAAGCTGATACCGTGCAAAAAGTACGCGGTACCATTCAGGCCGACATCCTGAAGGAAGATCAGGCGCAAAATACCTGTATATTTTCCACCGACTTTGCCCTGAAAATGATGGGCGACATTCAGCAATACTTCATCGATCATAACGTGAAAAATTTCTATTCGGTCTCTATTTCGGGCTATCACATTGCCGAGGCCGGAGCCAATCCCATTACCCAACTGGCATTTACGCTGGCCAACGGTTTTACTTTTGTGGAATATTACCTGTCGCGCGGCATGCACATCGATGATTTTGCACCGCGGTTGTCGTTTTTCTTTTCCAACGGCCTCGATCCCGAATACTCGGTGATTGGTCGTGTGGCCAGACTCATATGGTCCAAAGCCATGAAACATAAGTATAAGGGCAATGCCCTGTCGCAAAAGCTGAAGTACCACATTCAAACCTCCGGCCGTTCATTGCACTCGCAGGAGATTGAGTTTAACGATATTCGTACCACGCTGCAGGCCCTCTCTGGTATTTACGACAACTGCAATTCGTTGCACACCAATGCCTACGACGAGGCCATTACCACACCCACGGAGGAGTCGGTGCGGCGGGCTATGGCCATTCAAATGATCATTAACCGCGAGTACGGACTGACCAAAAATCAAAATCCGCTGCAGGGCGCATTTATTATCGAAGAGTTGACAGATTTGGTAGAGGAAGCTGTGCTGACCGAATTTGACCGGCTTACCGCCCGCGGTGGTGTGCTCGGAGCCATGGAATCGATGTATCAGCGCGGCAAAATACAGGATGAATCGCACCATTACGAAGCATTAAAACACAATGGTCAACTGCCCATCATGGGCGTGAACACTTTTCTCTCTTCAAGCGGTTCACCCACCATTTTACCCAATGAAGTGATCAGAGCAACCGAGGAAGAAAAACAACATCAGATTGAAAATATCAAAAAGTTTCATAAACTGAACAGCCAAAAAGCTGAAGATATGCTTAGCGCACTCAAAACGGCTGTGCTGGAGAATAAAAACACTTTTGAATACCTGATGGAGGCCACCAAATACTGTTCAATAGGTCAAATTACCAATGCTTTATTCGAAGTTGGTGGGGAATACAGACGCAACATGTAGACATATTTTTTATATTTATACAAATTTATAATCCTCTAAACCTATAGCATATGAATTTTAAAACTGATTATTCTGCTGACAATCTGGTATTGGTGGTAAATCCACGAGTTCCATTTACGAAGATCGGAGTGTATAATAACAGCAAACTTATTTTTTTAAAAAAAATTAGCCATCCTGAAGCGGATTTAGAGCAGTTTTCAAAATACGAGGATCAGACACAACTCCGAAAAGATTCCATCATTAAACAACTCAAAGAGAATGATGTGAATGTGGATAATATACGGATAGTGATTAGTCGTGGCGGCCTCATAAAGCCGGTAAAGTCGGGTATTTATGCTGTAGATAAAAAGGTGAAAGATGATTTGTATAATTCTGTGCAGGGCTCCGATATAGTAAATCTGGGTGGATTAATTTCAGATGCCATTGCATCGGATTTGCCCAGGGCCAAAGCCGTGATAGCTGATCCGGTGGTGGTGGATGAATATGATGACGTGGCCAGGGTTACTGGGCTCCCGGAAATAGAAAGAAGATCGATTTTTCATGCACTCAACCAAAAGCAGGCAGCTTGCCGCTATTCCAAATCTATACATAAAGCGTGCGAAGATCTGAACCTTATTATTGCCCACCTGGGAACCGGTATTACGGTAGGTGCGCACAACAAAGGCCGGGTCATTGATGCAAACATGGGTTACGATGGCGATGGTCCTTTCTCACCAATTCGTGCCGGAAGTTTGCCCACCGGAGATTTAATTAAACTCTGCTACAGTGGCAAATATACCGAAGATGAAATGCTTAAAAGAGTAAGTCATGAAGGTGGCCTTTTTGCACATTTTGGCACACCACGCGGTATTGATGTGGATAGAATGGTAACCAAAGGTGATAAACAGGCTGAATTAATATTTGGTGCCATGGGTTACCAGGTGGCCAAAACCATTGGCTCAATGTATGCTGTGCTTTATGGTCAGGTCGATGCCATTATCATTACCGGGCCTATGGCCAATAGTGAGTGGTTAGTGAAAAAAATTGTGGATAGGGTGGAGCATTTCGGTAAAATCGTACTCTATCCCGGTTCTGATGATATTGAAACCCTTGCCATGAAGGGTGTTGCGGTAATTAATGGCGAAGAAGCGGTGAAAGAATATCAGGGGTAATGGGTCTTAGATCATGGATATGTGATCATAGATCTTGAATTCTACGTTTTGCTAATTGCTCCTCCGAAGGCCATTGAGTGGCTTGTGCGTTTGGTTGTGAGAATCGAAATGGCCGTTGTATTAGATTCTAAATGCCAGTTATTGCAGCAAAATTTCACCGCCTTATTATTATTTCCCTAAAAGGAAACTTTTTATTGTCTTTGTCGTAAAAACTAGTGAATGAAAAAGTTTGACGTTAAATTTCTTGAACCTGCCAAAGATTTTATGGACAATTTGGATGACAAGTCAAGAAAAAAGGTTCTTTTCAATATCTGGAAATCTAGAGAAATAAATGACCCCGAACTTTTTAAGAAGTTAAAAGGAAATATTTGGGAGTTTCGGACAAAGTTTTTGACAAAGCAAATTAGACTATTCGCATTTTGGGATAAACGTGACGACAAATCAACACTGGTAATTGCGACACACGGACTGATAAAGAAAACGCAGAAAACCGCAAAAAAAGAGATTGATAGAGCAGAGAGACTAAGAGAGGAATATTTATCAACTAAAAAGTAACCGACTATGAAAACATATTCACTTGAAAACCTGACAGATAAATATATCGGGAAACAAGGAACTAAAGAGCGTGATCAGTTCGAATTTGAATTAAAACTGGACATATTGGGCGATATGATTAAAAAAGCCCGAAAAGAACGCAAACTGACTCAAGAACAACTCGGACGACTTGTTGGCGTACAGAAAGCACAGATTTCTAAGATTGAAAATAACACAAAGGATGTTCGATTCTCGACGATTTTAAGAGTTTTTGAAGCATTGAAAGCAACGGTTAAAATGACCGTTAATTTTGATTCCGACAAATTGGAGATAGCATAAACAACAACTGGTAACCGCGGCGTAAAAAGGCAGTATGTGTGTTTACGTATGTTCGAGGTTTCAATTTTGGCTTTGTGTAGCTTGAACGGTCATTTCAAGTAAGGCCTTCGCTTCAACGCCACAACGATCTTAGATCTTGAATTCTACGTTTTGCTAATTGCTCCTCCGAAGGCCATTGAGTGGCTTGTGCGTTTGGTTGTGAGAATCGAAATGGCCGTTGTATTAGATCATTTACGGTTCTTACTTTGGCGAGTCGCGGTGTGATTAAATTAATGAGTCGTTTCACAGCTTTTTTTTATGTTATTTATTTGCGAACTCACACCCCGACCTGGTACAACGCGGTTTTAACTATTTTCACTTCAATATTTGACCTTTCTTTCGGCCTGAAAGGCCGGGTTAACCTGTCCCGGGGCAAAACATAGATTTTGGATGTTTGGAAATCGTTTTCAGCCATTCCCCTTTTCAATAATGTCCTTAATGTAGCGGTCGGGCACCTGAATTGTTACGACTTCTCCTGTGGCCGTAACTTCACCTTTGGCCAGCACCCGCACATCAACAATTACTTTTTTACCTTTTATTTCACGTATGGTACCCCGTATTTCCAATGTAGTATCGATGGGGGTGGGTTTGATGTATTTCACGTTAAGCATTCCGGTAAGGAAGCGGAAAGATGGTTCGGTGTCCATGGGGCGGTTTTCTTTGCGGTACATCGCCGCGGAGGCTGAACCTGTGCCATGACAATCGATCAGCGAAGCCAGCAATCCACCGTACACATAGCCGGGAATAGCAGTTTGATATGGTCTTGGTTTGTATCGGGTTACTGTTTCGTCACCATCCCAATAGGTTTTAATCTGGTAACCGTGCTCGTTCATTGTTCCGCAGCCATAGCAATGGCTGAGATGGTCGGGGTAATATTCCTGAAAGGCTTTTATTTCCATAATGCTGATGTTTATCTGATTACATAACAGGTTAGGGGGCATTTCGTTTAAAAGACATAAAAAAAGGGCTGTTTTGCGGCAACCCTCTTTATTCTGTTTATTCTGTTGATTATTTTCCGGGACATGATTTCACAATATCTTCTTTCAGTCCGTGTGAACCGTAGGCTTTGTCGAAATGGTCACAAAATTTCTGAGCCAGCTTTTCAGCTGTGGCGTCGTAGTCGGCTTTGTTTGCCCATGTATTCTTTGGTATCAGCATTTCATCGGGCACATTCGACACAGATTTAGGCACGTTTACGTGGAAAATATCATTTTTCACATATTCTGCATTTTCCAGTTCTCCGTTTAATGCAGCATCGACCATAGCACGGGTGTATTTAAGCTTTATACGTGCTCCCACACCATATTTACCACCGCTCCAACCGGTATTAATCAGGTAAACTTTGGTGTTGTATTGTTTCATTTTATCGCCCAGCTGCTCAGCGTAAACACTGGGTTTACCCGGCATAAATGGCTGTCCGAAGAAACGACTGAATGTGGCTTGTGGCTCGGTTACGCCTGTTTCTGTGCCGGCCAGCTTACTGGTGTAGCCCATGAGGAACCACAACATGGCCTGGTCAGCGTTGAGTTGCGATACCGGAGGCAATACGCCATAAGCGTCGGCTGTGAGGAAGAGAATGGTTTTGGGATGTCCTGAAGTGGAGGCCGGCTTAATATTGGATAAATATTTGAGCGGATATGATGCGCGGCTGTTTGGTGTGAGACGATCGTCGAAGTAGTCTACCGTGCCATCGGGGTAAACCATGGCATTTTCCACGATAGAACCATGGTCCAGCGGCTCATCTTTGTGCATTACAGCATTCCAGATTTCGGGCTCGTTTTCTTCTTTGATGTCAATCATTTTGGCATAACATCCATTTTCGAAGTTGGCAATACCATCTTCGCTCCAGCCATGTTCGTCGTCGCCCAGGAGGGCACGTTTAGGATCTGCCGACAGGGTTGTTTTACCGGTTCCTGACAATCCGAGGAGCAGTGCGGAGCTGCCGTCTTTGCCTTCGTTGGCGCTGCAGTGCAATGGTAAAATACCTTCGAGTGGCAGATAGTAGTTCATTACGGTAAACATGAGCTTTTTAATGCTGCCCATGTAAGCTGAACCGAATACGATACCGACCCGGCGGTCGAAGTCCATGGCTACACACATGTTTGAGGTAGTGCCATCGGGCATTTCACGCAAACGACCTGTGTAGCGTTCGGGGTTTAGCTTGTTGTCGGGCAGTGCCAAAATGGTAAAACCACGCTCGGCAAAAATACTTTTATTGATATCCTCGGGTACCTCCCGAAACATGTTATCTACAAAAACCTGCGAAAGCGCTTTGTTTGCAATGGTTTTTACAGGTAGAGCATATTTTGAATCTGCACCAATTACACGGTCAGACATATAAGCCTTACCCTTGTTTAAGGTTGCCAAAGCATCCTCAAACACCATATCAAACGTTTGCGGGTCGAGTGGAACATTATTGGGCGATGTCCAGTCGATGGTGTCTGCCGTTGCATCGTGCTTTACAATGTAAGTGTCTTTCGGGCTCCGTCCGGTAGATTCGGGCCGCGTCCAGGTTGCAAGTGCACCACCTTGCATGGTGATGGCTTCTTTGC
The DNA here is from genome assembly GCF_055145285.1 of Salinivirga sp. Taxonomy (NCBI): domain Bacteria; kingdom Pseudomonadati; phylum Bacteroidota; class Bacteroidia; order Bacteroidales; family Salinivirgaceae; genus Salinivirga; species Salinivirga sp. The sequence continues at coordinate 12,362 of NZ_JBSRDC010000019.1, forward strand.
GGTCTAACGACTGGCGAATTAGCGACTTACGTTCTGGATTAGATTCAACCGACTGGTGCCGTTTTAGCATTTCGTCCAGTTGGTTTTGAAAAGATGTACTCATAACAGCTTATTTTGATTACAATATTATGTTGATATACCTACAAAAATAGATATTTAGATACAATAATACCCTATTTTATCTAAATTTTTGTATTGTGCAAAAGTAAATATAATCGGCTAACATTTAAAGGGTACTAATGTTTTAATTTGATATGTATGTTTCAGGTTTATCCGCCTTTGCCAGGGCTATGTTGGATCAGATTAGTTGATTTCCAGGAAAAGCGATACTACAACCGGGACGAGTATGGTAAGCACTGTGCCATGAAATACGGAAATAATGGCATATTGTTTTCCAACATATCGTGTGATAACCGGCAGGGTGGTATCCATTGAAGTAGCCCCGGCCGAATTTATAGGGGCCAGTTTACCGGCTTTTGCTGCCAGTATGGGGGTGAAGATCAGGGTTAATATTTCACGGATTACATTGGCAATGAGGGCAATTACGCCAAGGGTTTCTGTGCGCATTTCAGCAATAATAATGCTTGAGAGACTGTAATAACCATAGCCGGCGCCAATGGCCTGAAGATCCATGAATTTTATTTCGGGCAAAAATGGCATTATGATGAGCATACCCAAAAAGGTTCCCACAATGGTGGAAAGCGGCACCAGCAGAATTTTAAGTTTCACCTGTTTGATGATCTTAAATGCACTGGAATCTGCGCCAATGCTGATACCTACAAGAAACATTAAAATGTAGAGTGCATAAACCGAATAGTCGTTTTTGAGCAAATGATCCGGGAGAAAGCCTTGCCAGCTAAGCAAGAGGCCCAGCACAAAAAATAGCAGTATGTAAATTGTAGCGCGCATGGGTCAGGATTTTTTCCGGAAAAAGAAATAATAAACCACACCACCTGCAAGCACGGAACCAACTATGCCAACCACTGCGATAACAAGAGCTTGCATGCCGAGCACAGGTAGTTTTTTTATGATGGTCGGGTTGCTGCCAATGGCTACACCCATCAGGAACAATAAACCAAACACGGCCGCCATAATCAGTTTATCGTTGGTCAGGATTATTTTAGGTCGGTTGCGCAAAAAATACCCAACCAGGGTACCTGCGGTCATTATTACCAATACTGTTACCACAACTTTTCGGGATAAATATTTTGTGTAATCATTTCCTGAATACGTTTCATGGTTGCTTCTTTATCGGCTTTGTAGGTTACACCGAACCATTGGGCTGTTGTGTCGAGCACCTTTACACTGGCCTTGTTTTGCTCAATGAGTTTGGTTACGGTTGATGGTATGTAAAATTCCGATTTCAGCTCATCGCCTTCTGCTTCAAGAAAAGCTCTGAAATCGTCTCCTGTCTGCTTGAAATAATATTGGGAAAATCCCCAAAAGTTCATAGATACCTGTGCATCCTGTGGTACTTTTTCGCCATCTTTTTCCGAGACAATTTCGCCATTTTTCCAGCCAATGGCTTCGCGTTCGGTTACATTAACGAGCTGATTGCTTTCGTCTACCTTGCATACGCCCCGGTTTACGGTACCGTGGTCGGACAGGGTATTGGTTACCGGATAACCTACCATGCTGTAATTGGTACTGTCGCTGGTGAGATTTTTCAGATAGCGGGCCATTACCTGGAAAGCATCTGCACCGTAAAAGTCGTCGGCATTAATGACGGCGAAAGGTTCATTTACGGCATTTCTCGCTGCCCAAACCGCATGATTCGTACCCCAGGGTTTTGTTCTTCCCTCTGGGACTTCAAATCCTTCGGGCAGGTCTGTAAGCTCCTGAAAAACGTAGTCTGTGGCGATTTTATCTGATATTTTCTGTATAAACCGCTCTTTAAAGGCGGTTTCGAAATCTTTTCTTATGACAAATACAACTTTGCCAAATCCGGCTCTCAATGCGTCGTACACCGAATAATCCATAATGGTTTCTCCGTTGGGGCCCATTTGGTCCAGCTGTTTCAGTCCGCCGTAGCGGCTACCCATACCTGCTGCCAGTATAATGAGTGTTGGTTGCTTCATAGTTTTTAATGAATTGGTTGTGCTCAGGTGCAAAAGTATAGAAAATGAATAAAATGTAAGAAATATTTTACAAAAGCTTTGATAGTTATTATGCAATGGCCGAAAACTATACGAAGCCATGAATCAAATAATTCAAAACCTTTAGACGTGCAAAGCTGGCCATATGATGTAATGGTTTAAGCATTAAATAAGGGTGCTACACTAATTTGCTCAGGATAAACAAACCAATGAATCCTTTCTGCAAATATGAAGTAAAATTGCTCGTTTTTTCTTAATTTTGATCACGGGCCTATAATCATCCACAGAAAAACCAACAAACCATTAGAAATTATGCAAAAGCCCATTAATTATTTCCCTGTTATTGCTGCTGTTACAATTATTGCCGCTGCCATGGTTTATTGGGTGATAACAAACAACAGTCAAAAATCTGCTCAAAATGATAAAGAGTTGCTCAACAGAGCCCGAACCAATTATAAGGCAGTGATTAATGGTGTTGACAAATCGGCTACTGTGTTTTATGAGCATGTAATTGATAAACCCAGGGTACGCCAAATACTTGAGCAAGCAGGGAGTCATTATGGTAAGGAGCGTGATGAATACAGAAAAGAGCTATATCAGTTTTTACTTCCGCATTACAGAAAAATGAAAGAAGCCGGATTCAGACAATTACATTTTCATTTGCCCGATTGCACAAGTTTGCTTCGGTTTCACAGACCCTCGAAATATGGAGATAACCTGAAACCATTCCGCTATTCTGTCGCCCGAACCAATGAAACCCTGCAACCTACATCAGGGTTCGAAGAAGGCCGTATTTTTAATGCCTACAGGTTTGTTTTTCCAACCTTGAAGGGTGATAAACATTTGGGCAGTGTAGAGATAAGTGCTTCCTTTTTGTTGATTAATCAGGCACTTGAGAAACTCGAGCAATCCCACATCAGCTTGCTGATAAAGAAATCTATTATTGAAGGGAAGGTTTTCGAAGATGAAAAGGATAATTATAAAACCTTTGACCTGCAAAAAAGCTATGTGTGGGATAAAAATATTGTTGAAACAGCCAACGGAAAAACTGATTTTCAGTTTCTTAATAAACTAATAGCTCAACAACCCGATAAAGTTAGAAATGCAATCAATGATAATTTTACGAGTTTAACCAATATTGTATTAGATGATCAAAATTATGCACTCATAGTTTATCCTGTGCCGAATATTCAGGGAAGCCATGTAGCCAGCATGTTGATGGCTTACCCGAACAGTTATGCCCTTCAGTTAGAAAAGGAATTAAGCATACGACTGGCCATATTATTTTCTTTGTATCTATTGTTGACATTAGCTTTTGTGGTAATTATAAAACGAGACAGGAGGATTCTGAAAACTACCAGACAACTTAAGCAATCGCAAACAGACCTGGCTGATGCCGATGAGGTGAAAGGTAAGCTATTTGAGATCATAACACATGATATGCGTAACCATTTTAGCGCAGTAAATGGTTTTGCCGGTTTGCTCGATCGTAAATTCTACGGTCAGGACCCCAAAATGGATAAATTACTCAACGGATTGAAGGATTCTATTCACCTGACTAACAACCTGATGGGTAATTTGTTTGTCTGGTCCAGGATACAAATCGGTAAAGTTGAATATCAGCCCGAAATGTTTGAGGCAACCAAATGGGTTCAAAAACTTGTTGATACTTTTGCTTCAATAATGGAACGCAAGCAGATTACATTTGTCAATGAAACAAAAGGTCCGGTGTATTTTTATGGTGATAAAGATATGCTTGCCTATATGATTAGCAATGTATTGCATAATGCGATAAAATTTTCCGATAAAGAATCAAAAATTAAGTTCAGGCTTATCGACAAGACCAAAGAGAGTGTTATTGTGGTAAAGGATGAGGGAAAAGGAATGAGCGCACAAAAGGTTGACCAAATTATGTCGCGCGAAAACTGGAGTGGCAGTATGAAGGAAACAGACATTGGTCTTGGCTTGCTTGTTACACGTCGTTTAATAGATTATCACAACGGCAAAATAAATATTGAAAGCAAACCTGGAGTTGGAACTACTGTTAAGGTTACGATTCCTAAAAAATAGGCAAGCTTCCACATGAGTGAAAGCTTGCACAATTTCATTGTAAGTAAGTTAGTAATGGTATCCCGATTGCTTTATTGAGGCAGTATCCCAAACGGCTTGTGCACCTTTGACCGATGCGGTCATGAAAAATCCAAATACATTGGTTCCTTCTAAATTATTTTCCACATTCGATGGTGGCCCACTGAATAGCGGGGCAGAATAATTGCTTTCCTCCTGTGCCCTGAATATAAACTGATATGCCTGCTCTGTTATTCCATATATTTTGAGTGAAACGGTATCATTGGTGTACAAGCGTTCATCAGTATCTTCCTCGTTTAAATAATAAGTCTCCAGTCCGTTGATGTATTGACCATTGAAAAATACATCGTCTGTCACAAATATTTCATAAAGCGTATCCGTGATGAGCGTATCGTTCACAAATGCTTTAAACATGTAGAAATTTTCTTCATCGCCGGGCTCATTGGCATAAGCCTTTATAGCCCATGCTTCCCATGGGTCAATCCACTCCAGTTGAATGCTGTCGAGAGGTTCCACGTGTGGTACAGAGTCGCTGGCAGTAATGGGGTCAAAAATACCATCATTATCGGTATCGACACTATCAATGTGCAAATAATAGCGCTGCCCTTCTACTGCATAAAAATCTTCAGGCGTGTAGTATTTACCGGGCTCCTGTTCGGTTAAAAATATTTCCTGATTGTTGCCCGATATTTTTACGCTGGCACCTGTTATTTTTTCAGGCTCCTGATCGTTGGATAATTGTTTGGTCCAGCTGAGCTTTATTACATGCGCTGTGGTGTCAGTGGTTATAAGGCCTTCTACTACAGCATGTGGAGGGAAATCTTTCCCCAGCTCCGAATCGAGCTCTATGCGTTCTGTACATGAAAACAGGAATGTAGTGCTGATTATGATTAGAAATATTATTTGTTTCATGGCTTAAAATTTAATGTTGAATGAAACAGTAGGTAAAATACCAAACAAATAGGTTTTTTCAGCATATATTTTATGCGGATTTTCCTTGTCTTGCTCGAAATTTATGGCCCATGCATTGTGCCGGTCATAAAGGTTATAAACAGACAGGTTCCAGTTACTTTCTACTTTCCTGTCGCCCGCCATCATTGGTTTGTTATCCCATGTGAGTGAGATGTCCATGCGGTGATAATCGGGGTAGCGATCTTCATTTCGACCTGTGTAAACGGGTACATAATTACCCGATATTTCAGCCATTCCACGGGGGAAGGTGGCGGGCAATCCTGATGAATAAATCCATGTGGCACCAATGGAGAGCCTTTCTATGATGTCATAGTTCAGTACAATGGATACATCGTGCGGTTTGTCGTAAGGAGCCAGAAACGGGTTCCCTTCATTTACGCCTTTTATTTTGCGTTCTGCATGGGAGTAGGTGTAGCTGGCCCAGCCATTGAGCCGTTCAAACTGAAATTTGAGCATCAGTTCGGTTCCATAGGCCCATGAGCGTCCGAAACGCAATTCGCCTTCCAGATCTTTATTTAGCAGAAGCACCGCATCATCTTTAAAGTCGATGGTGTTTTCCATCCATTTGTAATAGACCTCGGCCGATGCTTTCAGCTTATTGTCAAAAAAGTTTCTGAAAAACCCAAGGGCCACCTGATCGCCAATTTGCGGTTTTACATTGGGCGATGCTGAGAACCAGATATCCAACGGTGTGCCAGCATTGCCGTTTCGGGCCATTTGAATGTATTGTGCTGTTCTTGCGTAGCTGGCTTTTACAGCGGTATACTCACTTAATGTAAGATTCATACTTAAGCGGGGTTCCCAGTTAAAATAGGTTTGGTAAATACCACCATCATGCTCGTTAGTAGCTACACGCTCGCTGTTTTCGTATGTGTAGGTTGGTTTATTGCCATAATTGCCGAACGACGAATTGCGCAAACCACCTTTGAGAGAGAGCAATGGATTCATTTTATACTCAAATCCCACATAGACACCATTTTCAATGGAACGGTTAATGGGTACACGGACTGAACCAAACGAGGAAATACTATCTCCTGTGCCTCTGGCGTAACCGGGATTAAATATATGCAAGGTGCTTTGCATCCCGTAATTAATTTTGAGCTTTGGGGTGGCAAAGTAGGCCAGGTCATATTTTGCTGTTAAATCATTGAGTCCTGCTTCCCAGATAAATGAATTGGCTTCATTTTCAGCTGTTCCCAGTGAGTAATAGTAGTTGCTGTAAACAACGGATAGGTTTGAAAATAGCTTTTTCGAGAAAAGGTGGTTCCATCGTATGGTACCAGTGCCATTGCCATAACCCATACGGGCAAATTCAGATCCAAACACATCACGACCGAAATACCCGGAAAGAAATACCCGGTCGTTGTCGCTTATTTTATAGTTGATTTTGGTGTTGAGGTCATAAAAAAACAGGGTGTTGTTTCTGATATCCTCGTTGCGTGAAAGAGGCAAAAACAGGTCTACATAGGTTCTGCGGCCGGAGGCAATCATAGAAATACGGTCTTCCCACAGCGGGCTTTCAATTGTGGCCCTTGAGGAGATAAGTCCAATACCACCTGCGCCGCTGAATTGTTTCATGTTGCCTTCCCGCATGTGAATATCCAGTACAGAAGAGAGCCTACCGCCGTATTTTGCCGGTATATCGCCTTTATAAAGTTTTACGTCTTTAATAGCGTCGTTATTGAAAACAGAGAAAAAACCCATTAGGTGTGAGGCGTTGTATACATTGGCTTCATCGAGCAATATGAGGTTTTGGTCCAGGTTGCCACCCCGCACACTGAACCCACTGGAGCCTTCAGCGGGTGTTTGTACGCCCGGCAAGAGTTGTATGGCTTTAATGATATCTACTTCACCCATCAGCGCAGGGATTTTTCTGATATCGTCGCTACCCAGTTGCTCTACGCTCATCTCTGTTTTGGTGATGTTGGCATTCGATTTTTCGCCGGTTACTACCACTTCGTCCAGCTCTTCTGCTGTGGGTTGCAACTCAATGTTACGCGATATATTTTTATCGTTTATGGTGATGGTGAATCTTTGCGACTTATAACCGATGAAGCTGTACCGTACATTGTAAGTCCCCGGTTCGAGGCTGATGGAATAAAAACCGTAGACATTGGTAATGGTTCCCTGTTCGATTTCCTGTACGTAAACCGTAGCACCTATGAGGTCTTCGCCTGTGGCAGCGTCGGTAATATATCCGCTGAGCACCGGTTTACGTTCATTAGTATTGTCGGCCCGGTTTGCGAGCGGGCACAACAATAGAAGTATTGTAATTATTATATATGTTTTCATAATGAAAGTAAGTAGTTAAAAGTGATGCTGTCAACACTAATCCTTTTTTTCTCCAAATCCGCCAAACAGGAAAGTAATATTACCGAAAGGCGCATTGAATGCATCATCTTCAAAATACCGTTTGGTGTTTTCCTGGCCATCGGCTATGTAGGTTTCTGTGCCAATACCTGTAACAAAACGGTACCCGGCACCGAAACTGATTTTAAACCACCGCGTAAGGTTCATTTCTACTTCTGCCTGTGGGGCTATCACGCCAATAAAATCGTTATGGCGATCGTTTTCATCGTATTCAAAATCAGAGTCGTAGAGCGAAATGGTCCCGAGCCCGAATTTTGAGCTTATGCCAAAATGTACCGGGTTGTTGGGCATAAAAATATAGCCCATCCAAAGGCCACCGGAGCCAAATTCAACATTGTAGTTCACGTTGATTTTATTTCCGTATTGGTCATAAATTTGCGGGAATTGGTGTTCCGAAGCCATGCCCATGCCAAAGCCCCCGATAAAAAAGGTATTGTTGAAGATGGCAGCGCCACCGCCGCCGCTAAACACAGCAAAATTTCCGTCATAAGTAGAAAATTCTACAATCGGGGCGCCAAAGCCGCTGACGTGGTAGTCTTGATCTCCAAAAATGTAACGCATTTCGCCCTTCTGGGCTTGTAAAGTCATGCTGAACAACACAGCAATGACGATTAGATAGATAGGTTTCATAATGTAATGGTTTTGGGTTAAGTAATCGGCACAAAATTAATTGAACGTTCGAAACCCGCAAGGTAGTATAACAAGTTTAAACATTAATTAACAGAATGTGCTTTTTAGCAGGAGGCTGATATAAGTATTTAAATTTAGCGGAATGTCCGGAGACACCTGAAGCCGAACCCTCTATTGAGTAAGTCACCTGGTGAATACTTTGGTAAAAGACAGGCACATTTCGTTTTGATTAATAGGTAATGGCCAATTCACAAGGTGATTTGTTGATGATTAGCCAACGACTCGCACCCTGATTAAGCGTAGGCTAAAACGGATAAACGAAATAATCGGAGACCGCCTCCGGGGTGGCCTCCGATAGACAGCCCCGAACAGTGAGGATTTCGCTCTTAGCGAAACTCTTACTTGCAAAGAAATGATCCTCTCAATTGATCGATTGTAGTTTGTTTTTCGCTACATTTGTTGTTAGTAGAACGCTAACAAAGGCTTTTGTATATGAATATTCATCAACTGAAACCACGCAAAGCACTCAATAAAGCATTTCTTAAGGCAAAACCCAACCGGATAGAAATTGAGCTTTTTAAAACGAACCTTACCCAACTGATAAAAGGGACAAACGACAACGAATCTGAAGAGTTTCATAAAAATCTGGTTTCCGATTTTCTGAAGGAAACGTATTATAAACCCGACTATTTTATCAATACCAAAGGACGCACCGACTTGGTGATTCACACTGCCGAAAAGGCCGAAAGTCCCGTGGGCGTGGTTATTGAAACTAAAAAACCAACGAATAAAAGTGAAATGCTCACCAAAAACAACATCAATGTAAAGGCATTTCATGAACTGGTTCTCTACTACCTGAGAGAGCGTATTTTAAACAAAAACACGGAAATTAAGCACATTATTGCTACTAACATCAACGAATGGTTTGTTTTTGACTCCAATGTGTTCGAGAAATTGTTTGCCGAAAACAAAAAATTGGTTAAGCAATTTGAAGATTTTGAGGCAGGACGGTTGTCCGGAACAAAAACCGATTTCTTCTACACGCAAATTGCCGCGCCTTTTGTGGAAAGCATTGCAGCTGAAATTGAATTTACCCATTTCGACATTCGCGATTATGAAAAACCGTTGCTAAACAACGATAAAAAAGACGATAACAAGCTCATCGCCCTTTTTAAACTGCTCTCGCCGGAACATTTGCTGAAATTGCCTTTTACCAACGACAGTAACAGCCTCGACAGACGTTTTTACAGCGAATTGCTTCACATTATCGGCCTTACCGAACGAAATGAGAAAGGCAAAAAGTATATTGAACGAGCACCGGAAGAGAAACGCAATACGGGATCGATTCTCGAAAATGCCATTATTCAACTCGATAGTCTTGATAAAATTTCGCGGCTCGAAAAGCCATCGCAATTTGGCGAAAACTTACCGGAACGCCTTTTTAACGTGGCTCTTGAGCTGAGCATTACCTGGATAAACCGTGTTTTGTTTTTAAAGTTGATGGAAGGCCAATTGGTTACCTACCACAAGGGCGATAAATCGTACGAGTTTCTCAATTCAGATAAAATTAGCAATTACGACGATCTCAACAGCCTGTTTTTCCAGGTGCTTGCGCGTAAACAAAGCGAACGCAATGAAGATATTAAGGATACTTTCGACAAAATTCCTTACCTGAACAGTTCATTGTTCGAGCCCACGAATATTGAACACACAACGCTTTTTATCAGTAACTTGCGCGACGATAAAGAAATTCCGCTTTATGCCCAGACCATTTTGAAAAACAGCTCGGGCAAAAAGCTCACCGGGAAACTTACTACGCTCGATTACCTTTTCCGTTTCCTGAGCGCGTACGATTTTGCCAGCGAGGGCAGCGAAGAAATTCAGGAAGAAAACAAAACCATTATCAACGCATCGGTGCTGGGGCTGATTTTTGAGAAAATAAACGGCTACAAAGACGGTTCGTTCTTTACGCCCGGGTTCATTACCATGTACATGGCGCGCGAAACCATACGCAAAGCCGTAGTGCAAAAATTTAACGATGCCAAAGGCTGGAATTGCCAAAACCTCGACGACCTTTACAATAAAATTGACAATGCCGGCGAAGCCAATAAAATTATCAACCAACTAAAAATTTGCGACCCTGCCGTGGGTTCCGGCCACTTTTTGGTGTCGGCACTCAACGAAATACTGGCCATTAAGCACGATTTGAATATTCTACAAGACCGCAACAATCGACGGTTGAAAGAGTACAATTTTGAGGTGGTAAACGATGAGCTTATTGTCACCGATGAAGATGGCGAGCTGTTCGAGTACAATCCCAAAAATGCCGAAACTCAACGCGTGCAGGAGACGCTTTTTCACGAAAAACAAACATTGATCGAAAGTTGCCTGTTTGGTGTGGACATTAACCCCAACTCCGTGAAAATTTGCCGGCTGCGCCTGTGGATTGAGCTGCTCAAAAACGCTTATTACAAAAACGAAACCGAGCTGGAAACCCTGCCCAACATCGACATCAATATCAAATGCGGCAACTCGCTCATCAGCCGCTTTCCGTTGGATGCCGATTTGAAACAAGCCCTTAATAAAAGCAAATGGACCATCGACAGCTACCGCATTGCCGTAGATACCTACCGTAATGCCGAAAACAAGGAGCAAAAACAAGAAATGCAGCAGTTGATCGATGATATTAAATCCAACTTCCGCAGCGAAATATCCCAAAATGATCCCAAAGTGCAGCGGCTGCGCAAGCTATCGGGCGAAATTTACAACCTCACCAACCAGGGCGAACTCTTCGAGCTTTCCAAAGCCGAAAAAAGCAAATGGCAGAAAAAGATGGACAAGCTCACCAAAGATAAAACAAAGCTCGAAGCCGAAATAGAAGCAATCAAAAGCAACAAAATTTACGAAAACGCCTTCGAATGGCGCTTCGAGTTCCCCGAAGTTTTAGACGACAACGGCGATTTCATCGGGTTTGATGTGGTGATCGGGAATCCGCCGTATATCAGGCAGGAAATGTTTTCAGATTTAAAACCCTACCTCCAGTTAAATTATGAAATTTATAATGGCACAGCTGATTTGTATGTGTATTTCATAGAGAGAAGCTTATCTGTTTTACGGGATAGGGGGGAGTTTGTTTTTATAGTTCCAAATAAATGGTTGCGTGCAGGTTATGGCAAAAATCTCAGGCCATTTATAAAGAAACAAGCTATTGAGAATATTTTAGATTTTGGCGATTTGCCTGTGTTTGAAGAAGCAACAACTTATCCCCTAATTCTGCATCTTTCTAAAAATACGCCAAAAGATACCTTTATGGCAATAAATGTTGAAACCTTAAAATTCGAGAATAGTCTGAAGCAGTATGCAGAAAATAATAAAATTAGTGTTTTGGTGAAAGGGTTAAATGATAAGGGTTGGTCATTGAATGATGTGAAGATACAAAAATTGTTGATGAAAATATTTGCTCAAGGAACTACCTTGCAGGAGTATACGAATGGTGACATTTTTTATGGTATTAAAACAGGCTTAAACGAAGCATTTGTAATTGATGAAGCAACCAGAAGCAAGTTGATTCAGGAGGATCCGAAAAGTGAAGAGATAATAAAACCCTTTGTGGGAGGCAAAGATATTAAGCATTTTCGGAAACCTAATATTAAAAAATACTTAATTTTATTTGAAAACGGCATTACTCATAATCTTTTTGGGAGCTTAAGTGAAAATGCTGCTAAGATAAAGATCCAGAATAAATATCCTGCTATTTTTGAGCATTTGTTAAATTTCGAAACAAAGGCAAAAAAACGTTATGATAAGGGGAGGTTTTGGTGGGAATTGAGAGCTTGTGATTATTATCATCATTTTGAAAAAGAGAAAATTATCTATCCCAATATTTGTAAGCGGCCTGAATTTACATTTGATGATAATAATAGTTATACAAATCAAAAATGCTTTATAATTACCCAATTTAATAAAGAAATATTAGGCGTATTAAACAGCAAAGTTTTCTTTTTTTTATTTAAAAGTTTATTGCCAAAATTAAGAGGAGATTTCTTTGAGCCAGGATATATGTATCTGAAAGATTTTCCTGTTGTTGAGGATAATTCAGGGCAAATGCTAGACTTAGTTGAGGAAGTATTTTCTATTAAGACAAATAATCCTACATCTTCAATAGCCGCCCTCGAATCCCAAATCGACCAACTGGTTTACGAGCTTTACGGCTTAACGGATGAGGAGATACAGATTGTGGAGGCGGGTGTGAAATAGCGAACACCGCGCATCGAGGGCTTCGCTTAGAGCGAAACCCTCGCTTACAGGTTTATTGGAGACTTAAATCGGAGACCGACTTGAAGTCGGCCTCCGATTGCTGCGAAATCGTTGCAAACAAGGGGTTGCAATCCCTTGTTAAAGAGGGAGGGAAAACAGTGAGGCCATTGGGCGAAAACCTCATTTATTCAGATGCAAAAGATAAAACAAAAACAAAATGAGTAACTCAGAAATAATCATTTACCAAACCGACGACGGGCAAACAAAAATTGATGTCCGTCTGCAAGATGAAACAGTATGGCTCACTATTGAACAGATGAGTCGTTTGTTTCAAAAGTCTCGATCGACTATTAATGAACATATAATAAATGTTTTTAAAGAAGGGGAACTTAATAAAGAATCATCGATAAGAAAAATCGGAAATTCCGATTTTTCTACTAAACCCACCAATTTTTACAATCTCGATGTCATTATTTCGGTCGGTTACCGGGTAAAAAGTCACCAGGGAACGAAATTTCGCCAGTGGGCTACAGCACGGTTAAAAGAGTACATTGTGAAAGGGTTTACCATGAACGATGATTTGCTCAAAAAAGCCGGAGGCGGTAATTATTTTGATGAGTTACTGGCCCGTATCAGGGATATTCGTTCTTCAGAGAAAGTATTTTGGCGAAAGGTCCTCGACATTTACGCCACAAGTATCGACTATGATCCATCATTAGAAATGTCGGTAAAATTTTTTCAAACTGTTCAGAATAAGATGCATTGGGCATCGCATGGACATACTGCTGCCGCAATAATTTTCCAACGGGTCGATTCCGGTAAGAAAAACCTTGGCATGAGTAATTTTAAAGGTCAGCAGCCGACAAAGCAGGAGGTCGGGATTGCCAAAAATTATCTTACAGAAGAAGAATTGAATGTTTTAAATCGAATTGTGACAGGTTATCTTGAACTGGCAGAAATTCAGGCACTCAACCAGGAACCCATGTACATGAAAGATTGGATTGAGCAACTCGATTCCTTTTTAAAAATGGCAAGAAAAGATATTCTAACAAATGCCGGAAGCATAAGCCACCAGAAGGCGCTTAGAAAGGCACATGAGGAATATGAAAAATTCAAAGAAATCCATAAAAATGATATTTCGGAGGTAGAGAAACATTTTTTACATCAAATTGAACACACACAAAAAAAATTAAAGAAAAGAAACAAAAACGAATAGTACGGTTATACCGACCAACTGGTTTACGAGCTTTACGGCTTAACGGATGAGGAGATACAGATTGTGGAGGCGGGTGTGAAATAGCGAACACCGCGCATCGAGGGCTTCGCTTAGAGCGAAACCCTCGCTTGCAGGTTTATTGGATACTTAAATCGGAGACCGACTTGGAGGCAGCCTCCGATTGGCCGCAACGAGTAGTGAGGGTTTTGCTTCGAGCGAAACTCTTACTCGTCCAAAAGCTGGAAAGTCACCAGGTGAACTCTTTATAAACGTCGGGACAGGTGGCTGTGTAGAATTGGCAATGAACAATTCACCTGGTGACTGGCCAAACTAATCCCCCACCGCAACGGATATGCTTTCTGCTCAATGAGGTAATGAAAGCTGGTATCGTTAAATATCACCTGCATTGGTACACCAGATAAAAGTGAATATCGCGGCAATTGCGGTAAACAGAAACATTTTTATAGTGCTATAATCCTTTTGATTTGAACAGGTCCACATATTCCTGGTCTTCGGTTGCGAAATGTTTTTCAAGCCATGCTTTGATAAAGCGCATTACATCGTCATAAAATTTAATGTGTCCGGCCTGGTATTTTTTGCGGAAGCTGTCAACATGGTCAATAAAGGCTTTGTGGCTGGCTTTGTGCGAATCAGCATTTTCGAATCCGTACTCCCCGAAGTATCTTTCTTCGTTGCTGAAATGCCAGGCTGTAAAGTCTACCAGCATTTTGAGGGTTTCTTTTATCTCTTTTTTTGGTTTATCGGTGCGCAGGCCAATGTATACCTCGTTTGTGAGGTCTACTATTCTGTGGTGCTGGTCGTTCAGTTCAGTAATGGCATTTTCCATTTCGGCAGAGAAATTTACAAGCGGTTCGCCGGCCGGTGGTAGCACTACCTGGGGTGTTTCCTGATTCGATGTTGTATCGGGTTGCCCCGGTTTCTTGTCTTTTTGTGGCTTTTGCTTTAGTTCTTCTGCGAGCTTCTGGCTGTTTTGTTTTTCTTCTTTCAGCTTTTGTTCTATGGTATTTATTTCTTTTTCCAGTTGCTCGATACGGTTATCTTTCCTGGAAAGTTGTGCTTTTTGAGCTTCTACTTTAGACTGGGCATTTTTTAATTCTGTGATATCAACGGCAATTTTCACCACTTTGTATGGATTTTCTTCCTTGTCGAGCAATGGTGTATAGGTTTCGTAAAGATAAAGTTCACGGTCGTTATATTCTATGCAGGTTTCTTCCGTACGTGTGTTGCCGTGCCGGAGGTCTTCCCAGAACTGTGCATACTTTTGTTTGGTTAGCCCGGTTATTTTGAGTCCGTCGCGGTGGTTCATGCCAATAATTTGTTCTTTGGGCAGGCCTACCAGTTTGGCAAAGCGGTCGTTGACCTCTGTGATGATTCCGTGCATATCGTACTCAACCATGTAATTGGTTACACTGAGGGCTTCAATCAGGTTGCGCAATTCAAATTCTCTGCGCGAGGCTTCTTCCTGCGTGGTTTGCAGTTCTTCGAGGTTTTGCCGCATCTCTTCCTCCTGCGAGCTTAGTTCTTCCTGCTGATGCTGCGATTCTTTGAGCAGTTCCTGTGTGCGTTCAGAGACTTTTACGTTGGCAATGGTAGAGGCGACACTTTCGCCTATTTTCTCGACAAATTCAATTTCGAAATCTTCCAGTGGTCTGAAGGATGCCAGCTCCATGATGGCGTATACCTTATCATTGAGTACTGCGGGAACAATAAGCAGGGTATTGGGAGTGGCTTCGCCCATTCCGGAGGTTATTTTAATAAAGTCATTGGGAACCTCTTTCAGATAAATGGTTTTACCCTCGTGGGCACATCGCCCTATGATGTCTTCACCAACCTTAAACTGTGTTTTGTTAAATTGCCTGCGATTAAATGCAATGGTGCTTTTGGCTTCATAATAAACGGTTTCTTCCTCTTCTTCTTCTTCAATTACAAAAAGCGCACCCTGGTTTACTTCAAGGTAATTGATGAGGTTGCGCATGAGTTCAAAAGACAGTTTCTTGATATTGTCATTGTTTTGGCGAAGTATATCGGCAAATTTTGCTATTCCTTCGTTGGTCCAGCGATGCTTTTTGTCTTCCTCTTTTCGTTTCTCCTCTTCTTCGCGGGCTTTTTTGAGGTTATCGCGCATTTGCATGAGGGATTTGCCAAGTTTATCTTCATCGCTCAGTAATTCGAGGTCTTCATCGAGCTCCCCATCTCCAATGTGCGAGGCGAAAGTTGTTTTTTTGGTATACCCGTCGATGTATTTATTGAGGGCCACGGCCATGTCATTGACTTCATCGCCGGTATGGATATCAAGTTTCCGGTTGGTAGAAACATCGCCTCGTGATATGTTATCCATCACAGAAGTAAGTTGTTTGATTGGCCTTGTAATTCGTCTGGCCAGCATGGTAATAATGATGGCGAGAAAGATGAGGCCTGCAAGTGCCACTAATATGGCATTATAAATGGTGGTAAGTGCATTTTCGGTAATATGGCTTTCCGGGAGTGCCATGTTTACATACCAGTTGGTGCTGGTACCTGATATTGTCACCGGTGCAGCCGTCACGTAAATTTCCTGATTGTTATAGTTGGTATGATAAGAAAATTGCTGTCCGGTGTTCATCAATGCCGGCAGGTCAATTGAATCATTGGTTATGAATCCAATATCGTGGATATTGTGCCCGATGGCATTTTCATCGGGAAAACTCACAAGTTGTCCGCTATGCGATAGTAAAAACGCAAAACTACCTTCGATAGGTTTGTATTGATTTATTTGCTGGCTTATGGTTGTGAGTGGCACATCAATGCCCACGACGCCAAGGAATTTATCATTTTCTAATACCGGACTTACAATGTTGGTTTCAAGAATTTCGTCTGATTTATTTCCTGAATAGGAGTAATGGTAGGGGTCAACCACTGTAGTTTGCGTACGCTGTTTTACCAATGAATATACATCACCGGAAAGCACGGCCTCCGGATTTTGCTCTACATATTGGCTAAGTACGATTTTATCATCCTGCCGGTAATAAACATATCTAAAATTGCCCAAAACAGTGCTACCAACCTGATTTTTGTAAGTTTCTTTTAAGGTGTCAATGGCATTGGGCTCCAGGATTGACCAAACCGATAGAAACTGAGGATTGTCTTGAAGCATGCTTTTTAAGTAGTTGCTTAAGATTTCGCGCCTTTGCTTATGTGGCAAAAAGGTGTAGTTTTCGAAAAGTGTTTGTAAAAACAGGGCTGCATCTGCGTAATAGTTTAATTCATTGCTTGCCTGGTTAGCATACTCGCGGGCATAAGTGTCGGCAAGATCTCTGGAAGCCGAAAGCATTTTATCTTTTGATTGCCAACCGGTATAGCCAAGGCTTAAAATGAAAATCAGGGCCACTGATGATAGTATGTAAATTTGAATTTTCTGCTGTATTCTTAATTTTCTCTTCATTATGCAGCGCTGGTTACTGTTTTACCTCAAATTATGAATGCCGGCAAAACATCTGTTTTAAGATTGTTAAAATTAAGCAATAATTCCTTTTTATCAATATCAGGTTTCTGCTTATTTGTTTGTTGCCTATTATAGTCAGGAAGACGATTCTTTTGGTTTAAAGGCCTTTTGACTTAAAGAGTTCAACAAATTTCTGATCATCATTTGCAAAATGTGCTTCAATCCATTGTTTCACATAGAGCATAAAGTCTTTATAGCCTTCGGTTCTTCCTTTATCGTAATTTTTCGAAAATTTTTGCAGTTCTTTGGTAAAATTGTCGTGCAATTTTTTGTGTGCATCTGATGCATCAAATTTAAACTGGTCAAAATATCGCTCTTCGTTACTGAAATGCCAGGAGCTAAAGTCAATGAGGGTTTTCAGCAATTCTTTGATGTGTGCACGGTTGGCGTTTGAACGGAAGGCGTCAAATATATCGTTCACCATGTCGATGATGCGTTGGTGTTGTTCGTCTAATTCTTCTATGCCCGTTAATAAAGACTGATTTTTATCTACGAGTGGTTTTCCGGACTTTGGCAGTCCTTTGTTTTCATCCGGTGGTGTGGGTTTATCCGGCTTTTTTTTGTTTTGGGATTGCGGTTCCTCTAATTGATTTTTTAATTTGAGATTTTCTGCTTTTTCAGTATTGACTTGCTGTTTCAGTTTTTCAATGAGTTTTGTACTCTGTGTTTGCTCTTCCGATAGTTTTTCCAGTTGCTGTTTGGTTTTTTCGAGTGCTTTTTCGTTTTCGTATTGTTTTGTAATGTCTATACCTATTTTAAGTATTTTGTAAGGTTTGTCTTCTTCATCTAATATCGGTGTATAAGTTTCTTTTAAATAAATATTTTTATTACCGTAGTTGATGTGGTTGATATCGGTGCGTGGTATACCATGGCGCAAATCTTCCCAGAATCGTTTGTAATCTTCTTTTGATTTACCTTCCAAGTCGATTCCATCGCTGTGGTTCATGCCAATCATTTGTTCTTTGGACAGGCCTACAAGGGTTGCAAACCTGTCGTTGGCGTCGGTAATGGTTCCGTTTAAATCGTATTCCACGGTGTATGTTGATGCACTTAGGGCATTGATAAGTCCACGGGTTTCAAATTCGCGGCGGGCAGCTTCTTCCTGTGTGGTTTGTAGTTCTTCCAGGTTCTGGCGCATTTCTTCTTCCTGTGAGGAGAGTTCTTCACGCTGACGCTGAGACTCTCTCAGGAGTTTTTGGGTGCGTTGGTTTACTTTTACACTGTTGAGGGTAGAGGCTATGCTTTCGCCTATTTTTTCAACAAATTCAATCTGGTATTGTACCATTTCATCGAACGATGCCATCTCCAGAACACCATAAACAATATCATTCATCATAACCGGTACAATCAGTATGCTATTTGGATTGGCTGTTCCCATACCGCTGGTAATTTCCACGTAGTCTTCAGGAACGTCAGTCATATAAATGGTGGCCTTTTCGTGTGCACAGCGGCCTACAAGGTCTTCGCCTGTTTTAACTTTTTTCTGCATATACCTTCTGCGGTCGTATGCAATTGTGGCCATTTGCTCAAAATATTGGTCGTTTTCATCCTGGTCATTTAAAACAAAGATGGCTCCCTGGTTGGCACCGAGGTAATCTACCAGGTTGCTGATAATGTTGAATGAAAGTTGTTCCAGATCATCATTGTCCTGACGTAGTATTTCCCCAAACTTGGCCAATCCATTGGTTATCCAGCGTTGTTTTTCATCTTCGGTTTTGCGCTTATCTTCCTCTTCTCTGGCTTTTTGAAGGCTTTGGCGCATTTCTATCAATGCATTGCCCAATACATCCCGGTCGCTTTTGGGTTGGTATTCAGAGGATAAGTTACCTTTTCCGATTTCTTCTGCAAATATGGCGGTTTCATTCAACCCGTCAGTAACTTTATTCAGTGAATTGGCCATATCCCCAATTTCATCATGCCGATCAATTTCTATTTTTTCTATATTATGTATATCTCCTTCTTCAATCTTTTTCAGCATGTTGGTAGCACGACTAATCGGGCTGGAAATGCGTATGGCTATAAAATAAATAATGGCTGTAAGGAGTAGCAAGCCTAACAGGGTTACAATAATACTGATGAGTAAATTGTAGTCTGCCTCTTCGGTGATAATATCAACCGGAATACTTAACCCGATGGACCATGGAGTATTGGTATTACCAACTGTTACGGGGGCATAAGAAATGTATGTTTCAGATCCGAGGTGGTTGTCTTGTTCGCGATAAGCAATTTTTTTACCGTTGCGTATTTTTTCAGCCAGATCGTATTTTAAATCGTGGTCTGGCATGACCTCGGTGACCGATTTTCCAATGGCAGAGGTATCTGGGTGGCTGATCAGGGTGCCTTCATTGGAAATTAGAAAAGCGTAACTTCGCTCCATGGGGCGTATGTTGCTCACAATTTCCTGTAATGCATCCATGGTAATATCTACTGCCACAATTCCTACATATTGCCCATCTTTTGTAATGGGCACCGACATGCTGGTCATGAATTTTCTGGTTTCTCCTTGTTCACTGAATACATCCCAGTAAGGTTCCCAAATAGACTCACGGGATTCTTTTTTTATTTTGGCATATAATGGCGGATCTTCATTGATGCTGCGTTTTTGAGCAGTGAATTTTATTTGTCCGTTTAATCGGTAATAGGTGTTTGTGTAACGGCCATGAGAAAGGTTGTAATTTTCGTCTACCATGTTCATCTCCCAACTGTCCCATAGCTTATATATTTGAGGATTTTCCTTATATACAGGATAGTACATTTCCTGCACATAATGTTGCCACACACTGTCTGGCCACATTTCCCATTTTCTGAATGATTGTGCCAGCGTGCGTATGACGTCCATACTCACATTGAGTTTGTTCTCAATTTCCAGGGCAGATTGTGCAGTAACCTTGTCGGCGTTTTCTTTTGCGCCTTTATAAGCCATATTTCTCGATGATAGACCAATATAGCCTACAGCTATAATAAAGATAACTATGGTAAATGAAAGTATTAAAAACAGCATTCTGTTTTTGAGCCTCATCTGCAAGTGGAACATTGATTTCATTGCTCTATATTTTCTGGTTTAAACCGAGCCCTGGCATAATAATTCTAAAAGGCAAAGACGGGTGGTAATTGGAATTGCTGTGCATTGTAGAATTTATAACTGCCATGGTCTCTACAAAAATAAAAAATTAATATAAACTTAATCATTAATGAAGCTTAATAATTGTAAACTGTAAGAAACATTGGACAATAAACATAAATTACAGTTTTACATTTGCGCAAAATACGACGATATCGTAACTTTCGGGTCTTGTCAAAAATAAAATCAATGATTGAGTTAAAAAATAAACTGGCGGGCGAATTAAATACCGATTACCGCACACGATTACTGTATGCTACCGATGCTTCAGCCTATCGTGAAGTTCCCCGGGCGGTGGTATATCCAAAGAATAAAAGCGATATTAGGCTAATTATAGAATGGGCTAAAGTCAATAAATCGTCCATTATTCCGCGCACAGCAGGGACGTCTCTGGCGGGGCAAGTTGTTGGAGGAGGGGTCGTTGTGGATGTCTCCCAATACCTTACAAAAATAATTGAAATCAATACAGATGAAAGGTGGGTAAAAGTGGAACCCGGCGTAATTCTGGATGAGCTCAATATGAAACTGGAACCCGACGGGCTCTTCTTTGGCCCGGAAACCAGTACATCCTCGCGGTGCATGATGGGCGGCATGGTAGGCAATAATTCCTGCGGTTCCCATTCCATTATTTATGGAACAACAAGAGACCATACACTGGAAATTGAAGCTATTCTCAGCGATGGGAGTGAGGTGTTATTTAAGGATCTTACGAAAACGGAATTTGAAGAAAAGTGCAACCTGCCCACGCTTGAAGGTGATATTTACAGGCAAATACGTGATGAACTATCTGATGCCGAAGTGCAAAAACGTATTCGTGAACATTATCCTGCCCCTGCAATTTATCGCCGAAATACCGGATATGCCGTAGATTTGCTGTTAGATAGCGAGGTTTTTGGCGGCAATGAACTTTTTAACTGGGTAAAGGTACTAGCAGGTTCTGAGGGTACGCTGGCTTTTACCACTGCCATTAAATTAAATCTTGTAGATACCCCGCCACCTTTTAAAGGTTTGGTTTGTGCGCATTTCGAGACCCTTGAAGCGGCTTTGTACGCCAATTTGGTGGCACTGGAACATAAGCCCGGTGCCGTGGAGTTGATGGACGATATTGTGCTGGAAGCCACCAAAGATAATATCACACAAAATAAAAACCGGTTTTTCATTAAGGGTAATCCCAAAGCCATTTTGATAATAGAATTTGCCCGGGAAACAGAAGCAGAAATAAGAAAACTGGCCAATGATGTGGAGCAAGCTATGCGGGCAAAAGGTTACGGGTATCATTTTCCGTTGGTTATGGGTAGTGATATCCCTAAAGTTTGGGCCTTGAGAAAAGCCGGTTTGGGCGTGCTGTCTAATATTCCGGGCGACGCTAAACCTGTAACCGTTATTGAAGATACCTCTGTTGATGTAAAGGTCCTGCCTGATTATATCAAAGCGTTTAAGCAAGTGCTCGAACAACAAAATATGTCGTGCGTTTTTTATGCGCATGTGGGTTCAGGAGAGATACATTTGAGGCCCGTACTAAATTTGAAAAAAAGTGAAGATGTTGAACGTTTTCATACCATAGGTTTAGAAATTGCAAAACTCGTTAAAAAATACAAAGGTTCGCTAAGTGGCGAGCATGGTGATGGAAGGTTGCGCGGAGAGTTTATTCCATTGATGATTGGAGACGAAAACTACGAATTGCTGAAACGATTGAAGAAAACCTGGGATTCCCATGGATTGTTTAATCCGGGGAAAATTACCGATACGCCTTCCATGAAGGAGAGTTTGCGATATGAGCCTGACCGTGATATAGAAGAACCTGAAACCATTTTTGACTTTAGCCGTGAGGGCGGAATACTCAGAGCCGCAGAATTATGTAATGGTTCGGGCGATTGTCGTAAAACCCACTTAAGTGGTGGAACCATGTGCCCAAGCTATATGGCTTCGCTCGATGAATCGGCAACTACGCGCGCTCGCGCCAATATTTTGCGGGAGTTCCTCACACATTCTCCAAAGCAGAATCCTTTCAATCACCAAGAAATCTACGAAGTGCTCGATTTATGTCTCTCTTGCAAGGCCTGCAAAAGTGAGTGCCCCTCAAGTGTGGATATGGCCAAACTCAAAGCAGAGTTTTTACAGCATTATTACGATGCTAATGGTATTCCGCTTCGCACCCGGGCTATTGCATATATCAACCGCATCAATGCGCTGGGTAGTTTGGTCCCGGGCATGACAAATTTTTTCCTGCAGAACAAAGTAACATCAAAAATTATAAAACGCACCCTGGGGTTTGCTGCTAACCGCAGTATTCCTGCCTTGCAAAAAAGAACGCTTCGCAAAGAATTAAAACGATATGCGCATGACCTGAATGATGGAGCAAAAGGTGCGGTATATTTATTTGTAGATGAATTTTCTAATTTTAACGACACGCACATTGGTGTTAAAACCATCATGCTGCTTAATAAACTGGGATATAAAGTAAAAACTTTAAAGCATCAAGAGAGCGGAAGAACCTTCTTGTCCAAAGGGCTATTGCGTACAGCTCGTAAGATGGCTGAAAACAATGTGAATAAATTTGCAGACCTCATCAACAATGAAACCCCGCTTATTGGTATTGAACCATCAACAATACTCTCCTTCCGGGATGAATACCCCGAACTTGTTTGTAAGTCGCTGCGCGATAAAGCCAAAGCACTGGCAAAAAATGCACTGATGTTTGAGGAGTTTTTCATCAATGAAGTTGAAAAAGGTAATATAAGCCCGGATGATTTTACCCAAAAGCAACTGGAAATAAAATTGCACGGACATTGCCAACAAAAGGCTGTAGCATCTACAAAACCTACCATGCGGATGCTTTCGTTTCCTGTAAATTACGTGGTTAGCGAAATACCCTCAGGTTGTTGCGGTATGGCCGGCAGCTTTGGATACGAAAAAGAGCATTATGAACTGTCGATGAAGGTTGGTGACTTGGTATTGTTTCCGGCCGTGCGCAGCGCTTCTAAACAAACGGTTATTGCTGCACCGGGTACAAGTTGTCGGCATCAAATTAAAGATGGCACCAGTCGCGAAGCCGCGCACCCGATTGAAATTATGTATGAAGCATTGACGAATTAATGTTGACAGGTAAACAATCGTTATAGTTTAATTCTTGACGGAAAGCCCAGATTTTATTTATACAACCTACTTCATCAAACCTTCATCTCTCAGAACCATTAGTATGGCCGATTGTGGTACGATGTAGTATTTTTGATTGTTTAACTGGATTTCGTACCCTGATTTGGGCAGGTATACAGCTAAATCGCCCTCCTTGGGCTGCACAGGGACGTATTTTACATCGTCTCCTTTGGGT
Organism: Salinivirga sp.; assembly: GCF_055145285.1. Lineage (NCBI taxonomy): Bacteria > Pseudomonadati > Bacteroidota > Bacteroidia > Bacteroidales > Salinivirgaceae > Salinivirga > Salinivirga sp. Next base: position 35,945 of record NZ_JBSRDC010000019.1, read on the forward strand.
TTCCACGCTTCGTCATCTTCAGTCATTTTAGGAATAGGGTAGCCGGGCCCAACTTTAATTACATAGCCCGATTGCACTTTCTCTTTTTCCTGTACATTGGGCGGCAGGTATAGTCCCGATTTGGTTTTGTTCTCCTGATTACGTGGCTTAACCAGTATGCGGTCGCCTATGAGAATAATATTGGATAAATCTGCTTTTTCAATTTCGTGCGTCATCATATCGTAATTTTTATTAGTCACAAAAATAGAAATTTCCAATAAAAAAACTCACCAAATTGCTTTTACCCAAAATACGCAAGCAAAACATCCTGCTTGTGCTCATAGCTTTATCCAAACAGGTGTTTTTCTAAGTTGAGGTTAACTTAAATACTTACGCAATTTAGGTTTTACAGGAAATGGCATATGCAAAGAGCAGAATTTACTATCTTTGCAGCTCAAAATTTAAGTAGTAGGAGAATGAATATTGAACAATATCTTACCCGGGAGATTCACAGGGCATTAGAGGCGATTTTTGATCAATCAATTGATCCAAAGCAAGTGCAGATTCAGCGTACAAGACCTGATTTTGAAGGAGATTTTACCCTGGTGGTATTCCCATTGCTGAGGCTGGCTAAATCCAAGCCGGAGGATGCCGGCAAGCGAATTGGTGATTATTTGGTCGAAAAGTCAGTGGTATTTGAGCAGTTTAATGTGGTAAAAGGATTTTTGAATCTTACTTTATCGCATGGCTTCTGGTTGAATGCTCTGAAAGATATTGTGCATAAAGAACAATTTGGATTTGGAGAAAAGGGGTCGGGAAAGAAAATTATGATTGAGTATTCTTCTCCCAACACCAATAAACCACTGCATTTGGGGCATATTAGAAATAATTTGCTTGGTTATTCTGTTGCAAGAATCCTGGAAGCCTGTGGGCACGAGGTGGTGAAAGTAAATTTGGTAAATGACCGCGGCATACATATTTGCAAAAGCATGTTGGCCTGGCAGCGCTGGGGAGAAGGTAAGACACCAGCTGACTTGAGTGTTAAAGGAGATAAGCTGGTAGGTGACTTTTATGTAAAATTTGATCAGGAATACAAAAAGCAGATCGAAGAGCTCAGGCAAGCGGGCAAAACAGAAGACGAGGCCAAAAACCAGGCTCCTTTGATACTGGAAGCTCGCGAAATGCTCAGAAAATGGGAGAATCGCGACCCTGAAGTTATGGCGCTTTGGGAGAAAATGAATAATTGGGTGTATGAAGGTTTCGATGTAACCTATAAACGTTTGGGAATAGAATTCGATAAAGTTTATTACGAGTCAGATACATACAAAAAAGGGAAAGAAATTGTATTAAATTACCTCGAAAAAGGCTTGCTTAAAAGAAAAGATGACGGCTCTGTATGGGCCGATCTGACTGAAGATAAGCTTGACGAAAAAATACTGCTGCGTAGCGATGGCACCTCAGTTTACATGACTCAGGATTTGGGCACTGCCGTACAACGTTTTGCCGATTATGATATCGACCAACATATATATGTGGTTGGTAATGAGCAGGATTATCATTTTAAGGTATTGTCACTTATTCTGCAAAAGATGGGTTATGGCTGGGCCACCCAGTTGTTTCATCTTTCCTATGGTATGGTAGAGTTGCCATCTGGCAAAATGAAATCGCGAGAAGGCACGGTAGTAGATGCCGACGAGTTAATCGATACAATGATAATTACGGCCACAAAGGCTTCGGCAGATTCAGGTAAGCTCGAAGGATTGAATCAGGAAGAGGTTGATTATGTACACAAAATTGTGGCACTGGGAGCTTTGAAGTATTTTATACTGAAAGTGGACCCCAAAAAGAATATGCTTTTTAATCCGGAAGAATCTATTGATTTTAATGGTAATACCGGTCCTTTTATTCAATACACACATGCCCGTATTCGTTCTTTAATGCGGAAAGCTGATGTAGGCGATCATCTACCGGAGTTTCCTTTGAGTATTGATTTGCAGCCGAAGGAACAAGAACTCATTCAGCAGTTCGGACATTTCCCCAATGTGGTGGCTGAAGGTGGTAAAAACATGAATCCTGGAATTATAGCGAATTATTTATTCGACCTTGTGAAAACATTTAACCAGTTTTATCACGATCATTCTGTTTTGAATGAAATGGATTCAGATGTGCGCAACCTGAGGTTAAATCTTTCATGGCAAACCGGGCAAATTATAAAAAATGGTATGTGGCTGCTCGGTATTGATGTGCCGGAAAGAATGTAGTTTTTTATGAGGTGTTCGCAATATTGCTTTCGAAAATATTTGGTTGGTTATTTTAACCAGATTTCAAGAGCCTTCTCTGCCTGTTTTTCGAGCATGAGTTGCCCATTGATCACTTTCGCTCCGTGCTTTTTGCCCATTTTCATAAATGAGGTTTCAGCAGGGTTATAAATCAGGTCTATCAATGTATGATTGTGAGTTATTCCGCTTTCGGGAATGGGTAAAACATCCTTTGTATTTGGGAACATGCCAACCGGTGTTGTATTGATGAGAAGCTTGTGATTGCTAATAATTTCAGGTGTTAATTTACTGTAGTGAATTCCTGCCTTATCGCGGGTAACAACTTCAAAGTCCATATTTTTATTTGAAAGTGCATGCTTAACTGCCTGGGCTGCTCCTCCATCACCGAAAATCAAGGCACTTTTTTCCTGTATATTGTGTGCTTCCAGGGTATGCTTAAGTCCGTGCATATCAGTATTGTAGCCGGTGAGTTCAAAGTAATCCCCTGTGCGCTCAATTTTGACAGTGTTTGCGGCTCCAATGCCGGTGGCTACTGGCGATAATTTAGTGAGTCGGTTTAAAATTGTCTTTTTATAGGGTATTGTTACACTGAAACCAACTAAATCAGGGTACTTTTTAATGAGCAATGGCAACTCATCAAGCGATTCTATTGGAAACAGTTCGTATGTAACATTATCCAGTTTAGCTATTGATATTAATTTCTTAAAAACAGCCGGTGAATAACTGTGAGATAATGGATATCCTATGAGACCGAAACGTTTTTGCATGATTTATTTTGTAAATTTTTTGGCAACAAATTCAAACACCCAGATAATCATAAACCCAACAATAGCAAAAATTATGGCATAGCCCAGAAATGAGGGCTCGCCAGTGATATTTTCATAATTATAAGGCCCAATATTTTTTTCGACCAGGGGTACAACTTCTCCATGTCGATTAGTGAAAGTTTCTACCGTTTCTTTCCATGGCCACACCTTATTGAGCGAGCCAATCATGAAGCCGGCCAGCACACCAATGGTGATGTCATGAAAACGGTGTAATAAATAAGAAAGCAGGTTGGAAAATGATAAAATACCAATGATAGCTCCAACACCGAAAATGGCAATAGTAGCTACATCGAGTTGGCTGACAGCACCGATAATGAATGCATATTTACCCAACAGAAGTAGTATAAAAGCACCTGAAATGCCGGGTAAAATCATGGCACAAATGGCCAGAGCGCCCGAAAACATTACAAACCACCAGGTTTCAGGCGTTTCGGCGGGTGTCAATACGGTTACGAAATATGCCACAATTGTACCTGCAATTACTGCAACAACCTTGGTTAACTCCCATTTTTTTATTTGTTTTAAAATAGCGATGGCCGATGCTATTATAAGTCCAAAAAAGAACGACCAAACCATTACAGGGTAGTTACTAAGGAGTGTTTCCAATATTTTGGCCAAAGAAAAAACACTCAAAAGCACACCGGCAAAAACACTGACCAAAAACCAACCATTGATATGTTGCCAGAAGCTTTTTATACCTTTTGAGAATAAGATTTTAACTGCCTCGGCGTTGATTGATTTTATGGAGTCGATTAGTTCCTCATAAATCCCGGTAATAAGCGCAATTGTTCCGCCCGATACTCCCGGTACTACATCGGCAGCTCCCATAGCTGCACCTTTGAGCAGGTTAATGAAATATTTAAGCATATCCTTGTAGTTAAAGTATAAAAATGCCGGAATAGCGCATACTAATCCGGCAATATTTATTTATCTCTTCGTTTTATTTTTTGTAGTTTACAAAAGGTTCCCACAACTGATTTTTGTACATTTCTCTCTCGTAACGGTCTATTTCGTCAATTGATGCTGCATGCTGTGTGGTATAAATCATCTCTTCCATAAAATCGGGAGCTCTGCGCACACCTTCACCCACATTAATCATAATGGTTTCGCCATTTTTTATAATACCCTGATGCAGTGCTTCAAAGAATCCGCCGATAGCGATGGCTGATGCCGGTCCAACTTGAATATGCTTGATATAGGCAATCAACCTGGAGATGTCGGCAATCAATGTTTCGTTGAATTCGATGATTTCGCCGTTGCTTTTGCGGGTCAGTTTACCAATAATAGGGTATGTTCCGGGTTTGCCTGTGGCAAGTGTAGGTACTTTTGTAACAGGATTTTCGAGTTTTGGATAATCGTTTTCCCAGCCGTCAGGGAAGCCATGCGATTTGGCTTTGTCCCAGGCCATGCGCATAGGTGCGCAGTGGTCTGGCTGTACCATAATGAACCGGGGTAGTTTAATTTCCATTTCTGAGCCTTTAAGGTCATTTACGGCTTTGTCTATGGCTATGGGTCCGGTACCACCGCTTAGTGCTTGTATATACACATCGGGCATTTTTTTCAATTGGCGCAACCATTCAAAAACCATAGTTTTCTTGGCTTCGACGCGCATTGGGTCGGTATTACCTCCTGAAAGCAGTATGCCGTATTTTTCTGAATACTCTGCTGCCAGTTCTTTAGCTTTGGCATAGTCACCTTTTACACGTACAACGCGCTGTCCATAGGTGTTTACTTCTGCTTCGTTTGCTTTAAGGGCATCCTGGGGAATAAATACAGTAAGTGAAATGCCTGCTTTTGCAAGATAGTGGGCAAATGCATTGGCAATATTTCCTGTGCTGGCTACGGCATACTCTTTTATACCGTTCTCTTTTAAGGCTGAAGCAGCTACTGCAGCAGCTACATCTTTAAATGTGCCGGTGCCTGGGTTCATATCGTTTCTGTAAGCTACCACTTCGCAGTCGATGTTGTAGTGTTTTTTTGCAAAATTGGCCAGGAAATCCCAGTTTTCTACAGGTATAACACCTTCTCCTGATGTAATGATATTATCGGGATTATTTATTGGCAGAAAGTCGAAATAATGGAACACATTTTTTGCTTTTCCGTTTTTCTCTTCAATGAACGGTTTAACTTTGTTAATGTCTTCACTATATTCAGCATATACAACCTTGTGCCCACATTTTGGACATTTTTGCATGTTACTAAACCATTCGTAAAAATCTTTTACTACATACTGGCACTTTTCGCACCGAAACTGAAATTTCCGATTATCACTCATTTTATCGTGTTTATTGATATTACATTAGTTATAAACCTTCATAAAGGTTGACGAGTTTCTTAACGGCGTCAAAGCTAAGTATTTTTGGGTAAAAATATACAAAGTTGTTAAAGGCTTCCTTGTCCTTTTTGAGCCCGTTTTCAATTTGGTTGAGTCCCGCTGTCGATTCACCTGATTCAATTAATGCAGCTCCCCACAAATAATAAAATGCCGGGTCGAGAAAGGTTTTTAATGCATTTTTGCAAACAAGTATTGTTTTATTGTACTGTTTTAGTTCGAAGTAACATTCAGCCAAATGCACTCTTGCCTGTTCATCGTAAGGGTCCAGTTTTATAACTTTGTTGTATGATTTTACAGCATAAGTCAGGTATTTCATGTTTTGCTGTATGGTGGCAAGCCGTAACCAAAAGAGTGGCTCTTCCGGGTCAATTTTTATGGCCTTTCTTACATATACAAGGCTTTCGTGTATTTTATTTTCATCGTAATAAATTTCGCCTATTCCGAACCAGGCGTCGGCAAAATCAGGGTCTATGCTGAGGGTCTTCTCAAAGTTTACCATGGCTTTTTCATTTTGGCCTGTTTGGTAATAACTTTCTGCCAGGTAAAAATATGCATGCAGGTTTGTACCTTCGTGCGCAATGAGTTCCTCCAGATATTTGATGGCTTTGTCGTATTCCGCATTTCGGCTGTAAATAAGCGCCAGGCTAAAATATGCCGACGAATATTCGGGTTCTATGGCAGCTGCAAACTCATAGGAATCCAAAGCCATCTCTGTGTTATTTTCCTGCTCGTAAAGTGTTCCCAACTGATACCATATCATTTCATTGAATGGGTCACGGTCAAGGTATTTGTCAAATTCCACAATAGCTTGCGAAATATGGTTCAGCTCTTTATAACAAGTTCCCAGGTCAATTAGGGCTTCAAAATCGTAATGGTCTATCTCGAGAATCTGATGCAGGTAATTTACAGCACTATGGTATTCGCCCTTGTCCATCAGGTCGTCTGTAATCATATATAGCAAAGCAATTTTTTCGTCTATTTCTGATAGTGTTAGTGCTGCATCAAAATACCTGATAGCTTTATTCAGCTTATCGGTAGCCAGTTGTAATTTACCCAGATAGTAATAAATTTCGGCATCTTCTTTATTGGTGGTTAGTAAATCTTTAAGTATGTTTTTTGCTCTTTTAAAGTTTTGGGTAATAATAGAAAATTGAGCGTCTTTTAAGATTAATTCTTCGGCATAGGGGTGCTGCTTTAATCCCATTCGAAGTGCCTGCCTGGCCTTGTCTTTTTGGTTTGTATCAATCAGGTAATTGATTATTTCGGTGAATATTTCCACATCGAAATACTTAGCCCGTTCAAGGGTAAGCATTTCATCGAACTGCTTTAAAATATCACTGAAATCCTCATTATAGTTAAATCTGTCTGGTATTTGCATCATATTTGGCAAGAAGATTAAAGTGCATTTTGCTCATTTGAAAATGGGCACAAAGGTGCAAAAAAATTGTGTAATCACCTAACTATTAAAATCTGTGTTCCTTGCGCAGAAGATCGTTAATTGTTTTTACCGGGTTAAATGTTTCCATAGGTACTTCAACAAAAATTGTAGTCCAATTGGCCATAGCCCCATTCCATAGTCCCGGGTGCTCCAATGCTTTAACGGATTCTCCTTTCATGGTTTTATGCGAAATAAAACCAGTTTCCGGGTCAGCGTATTTTGAAAGGTCGAATTTATTTCCTTTAAAATCTTTGGTTGAGCAGGCAATATCTACCGGATTAAAGTGCGTGGCAGATTCGAAAACTCCCATTTGCTTTTTGTCTTCTTTATCGAATTGTGAACTTTCCACAATTTGGAGACTTTCTTCCTTTTTAGGGTCTGTAACCCAAAATGGACCACCACCTGGTTCATCTTCGTTTTTTACCATACCACATACTCTGAAAGGCCGGTTGAGTTTTTCTATTAATAATTTTATTTTTTCGGGCTTCGCAAAATTTTTAAAATTTTCGGGAATATCAATGTTCAGCCTTTGGTTGGCAAAATTGGCGATTTTTGTAATGTATGCATCTTTAAGTTCTTCCTCACCAGTAAGCCGCTCAAGGTAATGGTTTATTTTGTCCTTGAAATCGAGCAGTACACCGCCCAGTAATTCTTTATATTCTACGGTAATTGGCTTTAGTCGATCAGTTACCACATTATCAATATTTTTAATAAAAATAAGGTCGGCATCTATTTCATTAAGGTTTACCAGTAATGCTCCGTGTCCGCCCGGCCTGAAAATGAGCTTCCCATCTTCGTCGCGCACAGGTTTGTTTTCTAAGGTAACTGCAATGGTATCTGTGTGTGGTTTTTGGATGGATAGGTCTATGTCGAATTGTACATTGAAATGCTCTTCATATTTTGGTGTTATTTCTTTAATATGCTTCTGAAAATCATCATAAAATTCAGGCGAAACAGTGAAATGTATGTTGACCTTTTGCTTCGATTTTGCATACATGGCGCCTTCTACCAGCTGCTCCTCAAGGGCAGTTCGCTCCTCTTTTTTATATTTGTGAAATTTGATTAACCCTTTCGGAAAGTTGCCATAGTTGAGCCCTTTTTCTGACACAATGAGGTTAAGAGCTCCTACGTAATCTTTTTTCGTGAACTTGCTTTCGATGCAATCACCCTTTTGTGAGCACATTTGTTCGAGGTCATCGTAAAAGGCAAAATCATGAATATGTTCACAAAGAAAGTAGACTGAATTTGCCGAACGGTCGGTTAATAATTCCAGGTATTTTTCTTCTGAGCCGTCGTAAGCGGACAATACTTCAAAAATATTTTTAAACATTCGGCTTGCCGCACCACTTGCCGGGACAAACTTGCATATTTTAGTTTTCTTTTGCTTTTTTTGGTATAAGCTTCTCAGCTTTTCTTTTTCTTCTTCACCATATTTGTTAATCCCCTTTTCCAGGGTAGCAGGTGCTGTTATATTAAGTTGGGGGTAACCAGTTTTAAATCTTTTTAATTGTTCCTCTACCATTGCGGTGGTCATTCCTTTTTCCTGTAGCTGTTTTTTATCCTTATCTCTGAGCATAACCATTCGATTTATACGATTTCCTTAAGAATCAAAAATAATCATATTTTTAATAAATTGGCAAAATATACAGGCTTTACGTTTGAATATGGTTTTATTTCTTTGGAATCTAGGACTTTCCTTTTTTATTGGCATATTCTGTCCAGATTATACCGGCTACAATGAGGGCCAATCCTCCAATTGTAGAGATTAATATGGGTTCATGCAGAAATGCATTGATAAAGACCAGTGATAAAAAGGGTGAGAAATAAATATAGTGGCTTATCTTGTCGGTAGAAGAGGCCAGCTGTAATGCTTTTAACCAAATTACAAAGGTGAGTGCCATCTCAAAGAGTGCTGCATATATGGCAGCCAATCCACCTTGAAGTTGGGGCACGGGCAAACCATCGGTGAATAAGGTGTAAGGAACCATCAAAACTAATGCTGATGTAAAGTTCAGCCATATTTGTTGAATAGGATGTGCATTCGAGAGTTTGTTAACAATCCAGTACGAAGCCCAAATAAGGCTACTCCCAACTGCCAGCAAAATCCCAATAATATTAACCTCAAGGTCTGATTGCATGCTCCCGTATGAAATAACAAACACACCACCAAATGAAATGAGCATACCCCAAAATACAGAGAGTTTAAATGTTTGACGCAGGAATAAAGAAGAAAAAATAACCAGCACCAGCGGCCATGTGTAGTTTAATGATTGTGCTATTTGGGCAGGTAATTGGTTGTAGGCATGGAAAAGTACCAGATAATAGGCAAACGGATTTAAAACACCACCCCCAAGGGCCAGATATTTACTGCGCATATCTGTTTTAATTTTCCATTTTCCACTCGCTAAATTAATAATGCTTAGAATTATCCATGCAAAAATAATGACCCAGCATAGAAACTGTGTTGGAGTAAGTTCTTCAAGGCCAAACTTAAAGGATGTGGCTACTGTAGACCAAAAAAATGTAGCTACCAGCGCGAGCAAAGTGGCCTGTTTATTATTGTTTAAATTACCCATTCATCCGTTTATTTTTAGTTTTCAATGGTCATCCGATAGCTATCGGATGGAACTCACGATGAATTTTAATCATTTTCGTGTGTGTATTTTAAAATGTTGAAATTTATGTTCGTTTCATGAAATTTAAGTACAAAAAAACAAGATAATCCCGGATTATCATCAAGGTTGTAGTAAAACATTGATATTTAACATATTTTTTTTCGTCGCTTTTTTAGAATTTTGTCCGGCAATTGGGTAAAAATTGCTATCTTTGGGTTTTTATAGAACGCAAGTTAAAATACTGATTTACAATGGATTTAATTACAAGCATTAAGGAAAAAGCAAAATCGAACAAACAAAGAATAGTTTTACCAGAGGGTACAGAACCCAGAACACTTGAAGCAGCCAATATATTAATCAAGGAGGGTATAGCCGATATAATCCTGCTTGGAGATGTTGAGAAAATTAAAAAAATGGCGCAGGAGTCAGGATTTTCAGAAATAGAAAAGGCACAAATTATAGATCCTGAGGACCATCCGAAAAAAGCAGAATATATCGATGCTTTAGTAGAGATTAGAAAAAAGAAAGGGCTCACCAAAGAAGAGGCTGAAGAGCTACTTAAAGATCCGTTGTATCTTGCTGTTATGATGATAAAGCAGGGAGATGCTGACGGGGAAGTTGCCGGAGCTGATAATGCTACAGGAGATGTATTGCGCCCTGCCTTTCAGATTGTGAAGACCAAACCTGGTATTAGTGTAGTATCGGGCGCGTTTTTTATGATTTTACCTGACAAGTCTTTCGGCGAAGAAGGCATTTTGGTTTTTGCCGATTGTGCTGTCCACCCAAACCCAACAGCTAAGGAGCTAGCTGAGATAGCAGTTGCAACAGGAGAAACAACCCGGGCCATTGGCGGATTCGAGCCAAGAATAGCTATGCTGTCGTTTTCGACAAAAGGTAGCGCCAAAAATGAGATGGTTGATAAGGTCGTGGAAGCCACAAAAATGGCTCAGGAGAAAGCCCCTGACCTGAAGATTGACGGAGAATTACAGTCAGATGCTGCAATAGTTCCCGCCATAGGTAATAAAAAAGCCCCCGGAAGCGAAATTGCCGGTAAGGCTAATGTGTTGGTGTTTCCAACTTTGGAAACAGGTAACATAACATACAAATTAGTGCAACGTCTCGCTGGCGCAGAAGCTATTGGCCCTGTGCTACAAGGTATGGCAGCACCAATTAATGACCTGTCCCGTGGTTGCTCTGTGAGCGATATCGTAAATCTTGTCGCTATAACAGTGAACCAGGCAGTAAGCGAAAAACAATAATTCAAATTTATACCCCAGAGAAAAGGGATGCTTAATAGAGAACCGAATAACATAAAAATGGCAGTCAGGTGTATTACACCCATACTGCCATTTGTCATTTAAAACTAAAAACACTAAAAATTAAGCCGTATGTCGGAAATAAAAGTTGAACCTATTGAAAAATATGGTTTAAGCGCAAAATCAAAACCCAAAAGCCAGTTTTCAACCATTGGTATTGTTGGTTGTGGTAATACAGGCCAGCGAATAGCGCTGATGGTTGCAGGGAAAGGAATTGAAGTCGTTTTTTTGGAATTGAGCAAAGCAAAAATTGATCAGGCATTTGCTGAAATTACCGAAGAACTCGACCATCAGATTAATCATTGGGGTATGACCGAGGGAGATAAAAGAAGTATCCTTTCGCGCATCAAAGGAACCCTCGATTATAGTGATTTCCAAAAATGTGACCTTGTAATAGAGTCTATTTTGTCACGCACCCGCGAAGAATCAGTTGATGTTCGAAAAGAAGTATTTAAAAATATTGAAAAGCATGTGTCACCTCATGCAATCATTGCTACTAATTCGACTACTCTTGTTATTACAGAGTTGGCATCTGAGCTGGAGCATAAAGATCGCTGCATTAGCCTGCATATTTCAACTACGGCTCCTGAGGCCAGCATTATTGAAATTGTAAAAGGATTGCACACATCGCATGAAATATGTGAAGATGTAAGACGTTTTGCAAAACTTATTGGTAAAACGGCTATTCCCGTACAGGAATCACCGGGTTTGATAACCGCTCGCCTGGCCGTATCTTTCATAAGTGAAGCATGCCATGTGCTTTTGGAAAGGGTTAGTGATATGGAGAGTATTGATTATAGTATGCGTAACGGCTTGGGCATGCCTTTGGGCCCATTTGAAATGGCAGACAAGATTGGTCTCGATCGCGTTATTCGCTGGATGGACAATCTTTACGAGGAGTTCGGAGACTACAAATACAAGCCTTCACCTATTCTAAAAAGGCTCGTGCGCGCCGGATACCTCGGCCGTAAAACGCACAAAGGGTTTTATGAGTATGATGAGAATGGTCAGAAAATAAAAGGTAATACCATAGAGGTCGATACCGGAAATTAATTTATAAACATCAGGTTTCTATCATTTAGTAATTTTATTTCTATGTCACATCTGTTTTAACATAGAAATTTACCTAAAGGCTGAAATCAAAAAAATAAACAAATGAAAGTCTTAGTTTTAAATTGCGGAAGTTCATCCATAAAATTCCAACTTTTGGAAATGACTACCGAAGAACTAATTATAAAAGGGATAGTTGAAAAAATCGGGTTAAAAGGATCTTTCCTGAAAAGTAAGCGCAGCGACGGTGATCAAGCCAAACTCGAAGGTGAAATACTTGACCATCAAACCGGAATTGAATATATTCTTGGCGTATTAATCAGTAAAGAGCATGGCGCTATCAAGAGCCTTGATGAAATTGGAGCTGTAGGGCACAGAGTAGCTCATGGAGGTGAATATTTCAAAGCAAGTGCACTACTTACCGATGATGCTATTGGCAAAATAGAAGAATGCGCCGAATTGGCACCATTACATAACCCGGCAAACCTCAAAGGTATTTATGCTATTCAGTCATTAATTCCCAATGTAGAACAGGTAGCTGTGTTCGATACATCTTTCCACCAAACTATGCCGGAACATGCCTTTGTCTATGGCATACCAAAAGCATTATATGAAAAATACGGCATTCGCCGTTACGGGTTCCATGGTACAAGTCATCGCTTTGTAGCCCAGGAAACCTGCAAAATGCTCAATATTAAAATGGAAACCCATAAAATCATAACCTGTCACCTGGGCAATGGTGCTTCTGTTGCGGCTATCGATCGTGGGCAATCAATTGATACCTCAATGGGTTTTACACCTCTTGAAGGATTAATTATGGGTACTCGCACCGGAGACCTTGATGTAGGTGCTTTTATGTTTATTATGGAAAAAGAAGAAATTGGTCTTCGTTCTGCCAATACCCTGGTGAATAAACATAGTGGTATGGTTGGACTAACAGGTGTTAGCTCAGATATGCGCACCATTGAAGAGGCTGCTGAAAACGGTGATGAACGATGTGCAAATGCTTTAAAAGCATATGATTACCGTATTAAAAAGTACATAGGCTCTTACGCAGCAGCAATGAATGGTCTTGATGTGCTTATATTTACCGGTGGCATTGGCGAAAATGCTGATACAACCCGCCGTGGTGTTGCGAGCGACCTTGAGTTCCTGGGCATTAAAATCGATCCGGAGAAAAACGATGGTTTGCGTGGTAAGCCAGCCGTCATCAGCACGGATGATTCTAAAGTAAAAGTCATTGTGATGCCAACCAACGAAGAACTTGTCATTGCCAAAGACACGGTCAATATCGTAAAGAATAAATAATTCTAAAACATACTAAAAATGATTGAGAAGCTCGACCAAATGTTTGATGCCCTGAAAAACCAGGCCAAGAAAAAACTGGTTGTCGCCTGGGCCAATGATGCCCACACCATTGGTGCTGTAAGTGAAGCCATAGATAGAGGTTTAGTTGAAGGCATCCTGGTAGGCGATCAGCAAGTTATTAAGCAAACATGTGAAAGCGAAAAAATCGATATCAATAAATTTACAGTTGTACACGTTGATACAGATGTTGAAGCGGCCAGTAAATCCGTAGAAATGGTTGCAAAAGGGGAAGGTGATGTGCTCATGAAAGGCCTGTTAAGTACCGATAAGTACATGCGCGGTATCCTGAATAAAGAGTATGGACTTTTACCACATAAAGGTATTCTTAGTCATGTTACAGTGATAGAATTTCCCAAATACCACAAACTTTTGGTGGTAGGTGACGTGGCCGTGATACCCCAACCTGATTTAAAGCAGAAAATTGCTATTACAAATTATCTTATACAAGCAGCACAATCCCTGGGTATAGAAAAGCCAAAAGTTGCTGCCCTCTCAGCTTCTGAACAGGTCATTGCAGATCTGCCCTCATCATCAGAAGCCACTATTCTGGCGAAAATGTCGGAAAGAGGCCAATTAAAGGGCGGTATTGTAGAAGGTCCGTTAGCACTGGACCTGGCCATAGATAAAGAATCGGCCAGAGTTAAAAATATTGAAAGTGAAGTGGCCGGAGATGCAGATTGCCTGCTGTTTCCCAATATAGAATCAGGCAATATTTTTTATAAAACAAGTAGCAAATTATCAGGTGCAGAATTAGGCGCAGTTGTAGCAGGAGCAAAGGTACCCGCTGTATTGTCGTCGAGAGGCGACAGCACGCAGACTAAATTATATTCTATTGCTCTGGCGGCTTTAATGTCTAAATAACTAAAATTTCAAAACAGGGAGTTCTGCTGAGTTCCCTGTTTTTATTTAAACAATACAGCTTATGAAACCAATCAAAAAACTCGACCAAATGGTTGAGCATTTGAAGAATAAAGGAGAAAAGAAGCGTATAGCTGTGGCCAACGCTCAAGACAGTAACACGATCGGAGCCCTTGCGAATGCTGTGAAGGCCGGATTTGCTGAAGCATTGATGGTTGGGCCTAAAAATGAAATTGAAAATGCTGCGAAGGAACAAAATATAAATCCGGATATTTTCAACATTATTGATGTTTCAAATGATGAAGCCACAATATATGCCAGAAAACTTGTGAAAAATGATGAGGCCGATGTTTTGATGAAGGGCCTTGTAGGCACCGATAAATTTTTAAAAGCCGTACTTGATAAAAAAGAAGGTTTATTGCCTCCCAGGGCTGTTATGAGTTACGTTTGTGCAATAGAACTGCCCAAATATCACAAACTCCTGTTTGTTACAGACACAGCAGTATTGCCTTTCCCTGATTTAAAGCAAAAAGTAGCCATGCTTAATTACAGTGTTCAAATGGCCAATAAGTTTGGTATTGAAAACCCCAAAGTAGCCCTGATTGGAGCCTCCGAAAAAGTGAGTGAAGGTTTTCCGAACAGTATAGACTACGCCATGATGAGCAAGATGGCTCAACGGGGACAAACCGAACCTTGCATTGCCGACGGACCATTGGATGTATTTTTAGCATGCGACCCGGAAAGTGTTCGTATAAAAGGTGTAGACACGCCTGTGGCAGGCGATGCCGACATTCTTTTGTTTCCGACGCTTGAAGCCTGCAATAGCTTTTATAAAGGGCTTATGCTTTTTGGTGGTGGAGAGTTGGCCGGATTAATACAAGGCACTACAAAACCCGTTGTGGTAATGTCAAGGAGCGAAAGTGCAAAATCAAAGTTTTATTGTGTGGCACTTTCATGCTTAATGAGCGAAAATAACTAGTAAAAAAACAAACAAATATGGATTGCTGTTACAGAATTTTGGCTATCAACCCCGGATCAACATCCACAAAGATAGCAGTTTATGAAAATGAGAAGTCACTATTTCTTAAAACATTAAGGCATAAGAGTGCTGAACTGCAAAATTTTAAAAAAGTTGCCGATGAGTTTCAGTTCAGAAAAGATATCATTTTAAAGGAGCTCACCAATGCCGAGATAGAGATAGATTCTTTAAGCGCTATAGTTGGCCGCGGTGGCTTAATTAAACCCGTCGAAGGCGGCTGCTATAAGGTAAACAAAAAAATGATTGAGGACCTCAAAAAAGCAGAACGGGGTGAACATGCTTCCAACCTTGGTGCTTTAATCGCTTACGATATTGCGCAGGATGTGAAGGATGCACAGGCATTTATTGCCGATCCTGTAGTAGTAGATGAACTGCAGGATGTAGCACGTTTTGCAGGTCATCCAAAATTTGAGCGTAAATCAATTTTTCATGCATTAAATCAAAAAGCAATAGGCAGAATTCACGCACGGTCAATGAATAAACGCTACCAGGAACTGAATTTTGTAATTGCGCATATGGGTGGTGGCATATCAGTTGGAGCACACCAAAAAGGCAAGGTAATAGATGTTAATAATGCACTGGATGGCGAAGGACCATTTTCGCCTGAACGTACAGGAACCCTTCCCGCTGGCGATTTGGCAAAACTATGCTTTAGCGGTGAGTACACCCTTGATGAGGTTAAAAAAATGATTAAGGGCAGGGGCGGACTTGTGGCCTATTTGGATACAAACGATGCCTATACCGTTGAAAAAGCTGCTGATAGTGGAGATGAAAAAGCAAAAATAGTACAGGATGCCATGTGTTACCAGGTTGGAAAGGCCATAGGCGAAATGTCTGCGGTACTTAAAGGAGAAGTTGATACCATACTACTTACTGGCGGTATTGCACATAACAAATATTTGGTAGATTATGTGCGCGAAATGGTCGGTTTTATCGCACCCGTAATGGTTTATGCAGGAGAAGATGAAATGAAAGCCCTTGCCACCAACGCACTTTATGCACTTACCAATGAAATTGAAATAAAGGACTATCAGTAGACATTACAGAGCTTTAACAGGTTTGCCCAGCTTAATTGGCTGATACCTGAAAAGATTTTTCATTTGCTTTATTGGAACTATATTTGTAAGGGACTGTTAAAAAAGCAGTTCCTTTTTTTATTTCGTTCGTATGAATTAATATCTGTAGCGCAAATTTCACTGACAACGAAAACTAAAAGAGAGTTTATCGGAAATATTTGCTAGTTTATCGAAAAAGACTGTAGAGTAGTCAAATGCAGGGCAAATAATTTTGATCTTAGCAATTTGTTTGTAAATTTGTCCAAAACAAATGCAAACTTAGGATGTCAACAATCTGTTAATAAAAGTAAGGTGTTGGCGTTCAACGTTTAATTTTTGATTATGAAGTCGAATACAAGATACTATCTTGATCCAAATACACTTACCTATAGGCCTGTTAAAAAAGACAGGAAGCTTTTTTATAGAAAAAGCCTGTGGGTTTCGTCTGTAATTTTTGTGGCATCAATAATTGGTTTTTTGCTTCTGAATAGTTATAGGTTAACCCCGCACGAATGGATTCTTTCCCAAAAAAACGAGAAACTTGCTACAAAAATTATTCAGAAAAAAGATGCCATTTTTACATTACGTGATACACTAATAGAAATAGAGGAAAATGATGATGTAATATATCGACCCTTTGCTGCAATAAAACCAATCCCAAAAGATATCAGGGAAGCTGGTTTTGGTGGTGTTGACCGTTATCGCGAATTTGCAGGTATGGAGAACGCTGAAGCATTGAGTTCAGTATTTAAAGAATTTGATAAACTCAATAAGCAAATTGAAATACAACAAAAATCATTTGAGGAAGTCGAAGAATTAGTATCATATATTGATGAATTTTATGCAGCAAAACCTGCAATAAGGCCAATAACCCAAAAAGACGAAATATATATTTCTTCATATTACGGCAGAAGACTGCACCCAATTTATAAACGCTGGAAAATGCACCACGGAATAGATTATGCAGCGCAGATTGGAAGTCCCGTTTATGCCACAGGAAAGGGTATTGTTAAAGCAGCTTATTATGCACGAGGCTACGGTAAAGTAGTAAAAGTAAACCATGGATTTGGTTATTTATCAATTTATGCGCATCTGAACAAATACATAGTTCAAAAAGGTGATACAATAAGCAGAGGGCAGTTAGTTGGTTATGTAGGGAATACCGGAAGTTCAACCGGTCCTCATCTCCATTATGAGATACGGAAGAACAATCAGACTCAAAATCCGTTATATTTCTATATGGACGATCTTGAGCCCTACGAATATCAGCAGATCGTTTCCAAATAGGTGTTTTTACAACTTCTAAATAACTGCTGCATATGGAGACAAAAATTTTTGAGAGGTATGGTAGCCTCAAAAAGATAGAACCTTTAAAGACTATCACCGACGACGCCATATTACCCAACACATTGGCGTTCGAATGTCCTTCGCCTTTTCCTGGTTATTACGGTTCGAAGCCAAGCGAGGAGATACCCCTTTACGTATATTTTATTCTAGATGGATATTTTCATTTGGAGGATTTACTCTTAATTAAAGAAAAAATTAGAAAGGAAATCGATTTTGACTTTCATGCCACAATTGCATCCCTGGAATTTTTCGATGAAACTTTTAATGCCATAAGAATCAGAAGAATTGAAGATTATGCCCAGTTGCGGAAATTACAGCAATTAATGGTTGAACATGGTGTGCATTTTCATAAAAAATCCAGAAAATATAAATATGTGGAAGAAGCTTTCATCAGAATAAAAAAATTCTTTCAGTTAGAAGAATATGAGCCCGGGTTCTTTTGTGATAAGGTTGAAAAGAATCATGGTTATTTTACAATTGATCATCATCTTGAAATGGACCAATTTTTGGAAATAGCAAAAGAGGTCGATTATAATTTGGAGATTATTGATTATGATGCTGCTTTAGCATCTTACTTTGAAGATTATAAAGTCCATGATATGATCAGGATTTACACCGATAAAACCTTCGAAGAATTACTCAAAAACATGAAAATCGAATACGAAAAGAAAATTAAAAAGCTATTCAGCTAATAAACAGAAAAAAAGCTGCCCCGCTTAAAGGGCAGCTTTTTTTTGGTCAGTTTGTTCCGCTATAAATCATTAGAAAATAAACTGGCTATATTTCACAGTATCACGGATTTTCTTTCATACTTGTATTTACGCTTCCTCGTATTCAAAAAAGCTTATCAGCTCAATAAGTTGTTCGGCTTGCGAAGCAAGCTCTTCAGCACTGCTGGAAAGTTCTTCACTTGAACTGGCATTTTGCTGAGCTACATTATTGAGTTGTTGAATGGCTTTATTAACCTCTTCAACACCGCGTTTTTGTTCATCGCTCGCTGCTGAAATCTCTTTTACCAGTTCCGTTGTTTTTTGTACTTCGGGCATGAGCGCATTTAAAGAAGACTCAGACTCTTCGGTTATTTGAAGGCTTTCTGACGACAATCCGATAATTTCATCGGCTGAGGCTTTACTTTTTTCAGCGAGTTTTCGAACTTCAGCAGCTACCACTGCAAACCCTTTGCCGTGTTCTCCTGCTCTGGCTGCTTCCACGGCAGCATTGAGTGCAAGTATATTGGTTTGGGCTGCTATATCGTTGATAACATTGATTTTTTCGGCAATCATCCGCATCGATTCCAGACTTTTGTGGCTCGATTCTGCCATTTGCTGCATGCTCTGATTCGATTTGTCTGAAATCTTTTCTGTTTCCGCAGCATTGTTGGCATTTTGCTGTATGTTGGCCGTTACCTGCTCAATGGTCGATGAAACCTCTTCAATTGAAGATGCCTGCTCATTGGCACCCTGGGCGATTGATTGAGACCCTGAACTAATTTGATCGCTGGCAGAGGAGATTTCTTTGGCACCTCCGTTAATAGAACCTACAATATCCCTGAGTTGTTTAACCATTTGACGCATGCTGGCGGCTAACTTGCCAACTTCATCGTTATTAGTAATATCGAATTTCACAGTTAAGGCGCCGGCGGCAACTTTATCGGCTACATCCGAAATGCGCACTATGGGTTTGGCAAGCCTTCTACCGAGGTACAATGCTGCCATAAAGGTAATGACAAGGAGCACTACCAATGTTGCAATAAGCCAGGTCATTAACTGTTGATAAGACTTTTTCGTCTCTTCTACATAGGTGCTAAGTGTTTTTTCAATATCGTCAATATAATTACCTGTGCCAACAATCCAGTCGAATGGTTCGAAATACAGACTGTATCCTCTTTTGGGTAGTGCTTCATCGGACCCTGCTTTTGGAAACCAGTAATCGGTATATCCTCCACCTGACTTTCCAGCCGCAATAATTTCCCGGATGAGGTATTTTCCATTCACATCCTGGATGTTCATGCGGTTTTTGCCTTCAGCATCCTTGCCCAGCAGCACCACATTGGTTCCGTCGGACCTGTCGGCCCAGAAGTAACCCTCTTTACCATAGCGCAATTCCCTGAGTATATCAGCACCAAGTATTTTGGCGCTGTCCCGGCTTATTATTCCACGCACACTAAGCTGACTCACCTGCTCCAGCATAGATACGGCTGTTTCTACTTCTGATTTAATTAAATTGTCATAATCCGTATAAAGCAGTTCTCTTAATTGCTTTATGTCTTTTTCATTTTTGTTGGTAGATATAATCCCGATTATAAGCCCCGAAACAAGTGCCACAAAAAGCGCACTTACAACGGCAAGCAGAATAATTTTATTGGTGATTTTGTTCATAACGAATCTTGTTTTAGAAGAAATACCTTGCTGCCAGTATTATCCTGTGATTAACCGATTGTTCTGTTTCTCCATAAACACCATATTCATCAAGGTCACCTGTCCCATAATCGGCTGTATTGTACATATATTCAAATCCAAATCTGAAATGGTTGATGGTATAACTGATACGCGGGGAAATTCTTACAAGCTGACTGATCTTGCCATCTCGGGTGTAGGTGTTATCTGTATCTACTTTTTCTTCGGTTCCCAGGTTGCCAGTTAAGCCACCAAATATGCCTACCTGTAAATTATCATTGGGTTTGTATGCCAGCTCCCCCCAAATAGAATAGATCTTGTACGGTGTATAGCCGTAATTGTGTGTTTTATTAACATCTGACAGGAGTTTTCCATAACCTCCAAGCATTACGTATTGGCTCATGTTTTGGCCATAGCTGAATTTTGCCTGGGCTGTAAAGCGGCCGGTGTTGTATTTGGCAAAAGCATTAAAATTATACGTACCTATAGTATTATCGTTTATTGTATCCTCACCAGTCGGAACTCTTGGCTCAAGCATCATGTAACCGGCTGTTACTCCTACTTGAAAACCTTTCTTTTTACCTGCCAAAAGCTGAATTTGCATGTCAGGTACACCAGCATCGCGTTGGTCGTCTGAGGCATCTATAGCATTTCCGGCATAATCAGAGGTGGGGCCTTTGCTGAAATGATATCCGTGGCCCAGAGCGGCAAATGTTGCACGAAAACCAGGTGCCAGATTATAGTCAAAACGAATTTGTGGAGCCCTGTTTAGGGGGTTGTAAATGGCAGCTGCACCAAAAGCTATTACACGAGGAAATACTTCCGGGCCAAACATTGGGTGCCAATATTGTCCCATAAGTAGCGATGCTTTTTCCCATTTTAATTTCATGAAAGCATGCCTGATGCGAAACAGGTTTTTAAAATTTTCTGAAGTCCCAAAAAAGTCTCCTTCGATTTTTCCTGATGTTTGAGCTCCTAAAACTGAAGGCCCTTTTACGTTAATACCCAAACGCGACTGTAAAGCAAGCATTTCAAACTGTCCGTTTGCGTTATTGTCACCTTTCCTGCTTGGAAAAAGATAAAGCTCCGCATCACGAGTGGTAACCGATTCATAAGAATCGAAAATAGACTCGTAATTGATATAACCGTACCATTGAACAGTAGATTTTTCTTTGTCTTGTGACTTTACACCGGTGAATATGGCTGCAAAAATTACTAAAAGTAAAATGTGGTTTTTCATAAGAACTTCAGTTTAGATTTTTTTCAAAAATAAGACGAATTTTAATACGGAGAATTGGGTAAAAATACGCGATTTGTGTCAGAAATTGGGTAGTTGTTGTATTTTTTTAATATTCTGCCGGGTATAAATTTGCAATTTACTACGGGCGTATGTGGATGGCTTCTATGAAATTAATTTTAATGTTTTACCGTCAAGTTGATCCTACAAAGGTTGGTTTTTCGTTATTATGAATATTCAGCAAAACAGCAATCCCAAATGCTTAAAAGAGAAAGTCATTATATGGGTATCGTTTGGTGTGAATATCTTTGGCTTTTTCGTAAAGCATTTCTTTCAGTTGTTCGACATTGGTTTTGTCTTTTGCTGAAATAAATATGCAGGAATCATTATTTTTAGCCATATAGCTTCGTTGCAACTCGTTGAGGGTCCAGTTTTCGCGGGTGCGTTCTGTAAGGTCATCATCATCTTTGGCCGTGTAAGTGTACTGGTCTATCTTATTAAACACAAGGTAAGTTGGCGTGTCAGTGCAGCCTATTTCATTCAGGGTCGATTCTACCACATCTATTTGTTCTTCGTGGTTGGGGTGGGAAATATCTACCACATGTAATAAAAAATCTGCTTCGCGCACTTCGTCGAGGGTTGATTTAAATGCTTCTACAAGAGTTGTTGGGAGTTTTCGGATAAAACCCACAGTGTCTGACATGAGGAATGGTAAATTGCCAACAACTACCTTCCTAACAGTGGTGTCAAGTGTAGCAAATAGTTTGTTTTCGGCAAAAACTTCCGATTTACTGAGCATATTCATCAACGTAGATTTTCCTACATTGGTATAACCTACAAGGGCCACACGAACCATTTTGCCGCGGTTTTTCCGCTGGGTGGCCATTTGCTTGTCAATTTTACCAAGCTGATCTTTGAGTCGGGCTATTTTATCACGAATAATTCTTCGGTCTGTTTCAATCTCGCGCTCACCGGGTCCGCGCATTCCAATACCACCCTTTTGACGTTCGAGGTGGGTCCATAATCCTGCAAGGCGGGGTAGCAAGTACTGATATTGAGCAAGTTCTACCTGTACTTTTGCATGGGCTGTTTGAGCGCGCTGGGCAAATATGTCCAATATCAGGTTGGTGCGATCTATAACACGACCTTTAATTATTTTTTCAATATTTCGTATTTGTGAAGGCGTAAGTTCATCATCAAAAATTACCATCTCCACCTCGTGCTCCTCCATGTAATTTTTAATGTCATTGAGTTTACCTGATCCAATGAATGTTTTCGGATTGGGGGTATCCAGTTTTTGTGTGAATTGTTTCAGTGGTTCAACGCCAGCGGTTTTGGCCAAAAAGGCCAGTTCATTCAAATATTCCTCTGTTTGTTCCTCTGTTTGGTGCTGACTGACAATTCCTACCAAAACTGTGGTTTCTGCTTCTTTTTTCTTTTCAATGATATCTTTCACAAATAATTTTTTTTAATTCGGCTTGCGAATTTACGGATTTTTTTGGTTTTCAAAAATATAGCGTCATGTTTACCAAAGGTTGAGAAAAATACAATTTTTTCTAAAGCCTTTGTCAATATTATTAATATATTCGAAAATGAGTTAAAATTGTATGAATTTTGATTCGTATTTCTAAGAATTCAAAAAATATACCAATGGATACCTTAAAAGCAATTATGAGCAGAAGGAGTATACGGAAATTTAAAGATACTCCGGTAACTGATGATCAGATGAAGACAATACTTGAAGCAGCAATGAATGCACCCAGCGCAGGAGATGGCCGGCCATGGCATTTTGCAGTGATTAAAGACCGCCAGAAGCTTGATGCTTTCGCCGAAAAAGTTGACGATGGAAATGAAATGTTTAAGCAAGCACAAGCTGCCATTTTATTGGTTGGCGACCCTGCAAAAGAAGGTTTTCCGGGTTTTTATCCACAGGATTGTGCTTGTGCCGGACAAAATTTACAACTTGCCGCACACGAACTGGGTTTGGGTACAGTGTGGATTGCATTATGGAGCGTAAAACCCAGAATTGATGGTGTGAGATCTGTTATTGATGTACCCGATAACTTAGAACCTTTTGCATTATTCCCACTGGGCGTCCCTGCAGAAGATCTTGAGGAAGAATATCGATACGATGTTGCTAAAGTGCATTATGAAAACTGGTTATAAGTACAAATAAATAGAATATACCCGCACGCTCAGCTTGCGGGTTTTTTATGTCCTGAAATTTTGCAAGCTTGTCGGAATATTAGAAATCAAATCTTTGATTAACTTTGTGCGCCAAAAAAAATAAAATATGCTGTTAGTTGATAAACCATATGTTTCAGATCTACTGATTAATACAATCAGGAAAAATAAGTGGCCCGTTGTAGGCACAGATATTGCCCGTGAAATGGCTCCCGAACTTGAAGATTTATTTATGAGTGACGAGGAGGCCGTGGCCGCCTATGAGAAAAATCCAATGATGTACGTTAATTCAGAAAACACCATCTCCTGGATTAATAAACATCTTGCGCATACGAAATTGCCGGACCAGGTCAATACCTTTAAAAACAAAGGGCTTTTCCGTGATATGTTGGGTGAGCTCTATCCGGAGTTTCGCTATATGAAAATTGATTACGAGCAACTAAAGGATTTTAATCCTGACAATTTTGGATTTCCTTTGATAATCAAACCTGCTGTGGGTTTCTTTTCAATGGGTATCTATGTAGTTGAGAATAAACAAGAATGGGACAAGGCCATTAAAGACCTGCAAGAAGAGCTTAAGCAGGTGAGCGGAACCTATCCGGACGAAGTAATGAATGGACAGCAATTTTTGCTCGAACAGCTTATTCCTGGAGATGAATATGCTGTAGATGTTTATTTTGATGCGGATAGTAAGCCTGTGATTCTTAATATTTATGAGCATATTTTCACCAATGCCAAAGATGTAAACGACCGTGCCTATTTTACTTCAGTGAAAGTGATAGATAATACACATGATATTTTTGAGGAAAAACTCGAATTTATAGGCAAAAAAACCGGGGTAAAGCTTTTTCCAATGCACATTGAATTTCGCATTACGCCAGAAGAAGAGGCTATACCGATTGAATCTAACCCATTGCGGTTTGCAGGGTGGTGCATGACAGATATGAGTAAATATTCCTGGCGTATTAATCCTTATGAATACTTTTTTAAACAACAAAAACCCGATTGGTTGTCCATATTCAAAGGACGTACCGGAAGACAATTTAACGCAATTATTGCTGATATTCCCCGGGATATAGCGTTGGAGGAGATTGATTATGTGGACTACAAGAAATTTGAAAAAGATTTTTCAAACCTGTTGCGCATCCACAAAACCAATTATCGTCAATATCCTGTTTTTGCCTTTGCATTTTCAGAAACAAGAGCTGCAGACGAAGAAGAGGTAGACCACTTTTTGCATTCAGATTTAACAGAATATATCGTAATGAAGTAGTGTTTTTTATCATTAAAGACATTAAGCTCTATTTTATTTTCACGATTGCCTAAAATGTTTTTTATTTGTAAGTGATTGGTAGATCAATAACTTAAATTAAATTAAAAATGAGGAAAATTGTAATTTTTGCAGCTATAATGGTTGCGCTGGCAGCTTGTACTAATCAGCAAGGCGATAAGAAAAGCGATAGTAGCCAGGAGATGGCAGAGAAAAAGGTTTTGACTGTTGACCAGTTTTTTGACAAAGGAGAGGCGCTTGCCGGTAAAACAGTATCTGTGCAGGGGCAGGCAGACCACGTATGTAAGCATGGTGGTAAGCGCATGTTTCTTGTAGGAAGCAAGCCCGAAAATCGTTTGAAGGTAACAACTGGAGAAGATATCGCAAGTTTTGATGTGGCTTTTGAGGGTTCATCTATGCAGGTAACCGGAACAGTTGAAATTTTGAAAATGGATTCAGCTTATCTGGCCAACTGGGAGCAAGAACTTCGCGAAGGTGCTGCAGAAGATCATAAAGGAGAGGGCGACGGCACTGGTGAAGGTGAAGGTCATGAATCCGATCATACTTCACATGGTGAGCAAGCCGATATGGGCGAACATATTCCCGGAATGGATAAAGTTGAGGGATACCAGGCAGAGCTTAAAGAAACAGGAAAAGAATATATCCCCATTTTCTCTGTTGTAGCTGATAAAGTATCTGAGAACAAATAAAATATCTAATTTTTCTTTCTGAAAAATCCCGGTGCTCTGCATCGGGATTTTTTTAATTTTGTGCATCAATTTATTATCAGTTTTTATAAGATATTTAGATATAAAACAATTGCAACCGATGATATGGCAATCAGCTGTCAACCCTGTTAGATTTAGTACATTGGCAGTTTTGTCCGGATGTTAGAAACTAAAAACAAACAAATGAAGTGGAGAAAACTCAATAGAAATTTGCATCGCGACCTGGGCTACTTTTTTGTGGGTCTAACAATAATTTATTCTGTGTCGGGTATTGCGCTAAACCATCTACACCACTGGAATCCTGATTTAAAAACTGAGGAGTATGAAGGTGTGCTGGAGCAACAGTACAATTTTCTGGAAGATCGTGATGCTGCAGTGCAAAGAGCAATAGAAGAAATTGATGTCGCATATCCTGTAAAAAGTACCTCTTTGCAACGTAACGGGAACATTAAAGTATTTCTCGATGTGGGTGATAACAGTACCGGTTCTATTGTCATTGATCCGGATGACCATGACTATAGGGTTTCCATTTTAAAACAAAGATTTTTGCTACGGGAAATGAATTTAATGCATCGCAACAATTTAAAACAAATCTGGACCTGGGTTAGCGATATTTATGCCCTTGGACTTATCATACTTGCAATTACCGGTATGATTATTCTAAGAGGCAAATTTGGGTTTAAACGGTATGGTGTGTGGCTGGTAACAGCAGGTATTGTGATTCCCGTAATAATTTTTATAATATACACTTAGCCACGTGAACAGACGAATTCTCAGACTTGCTATCCCGAACATAGTCAGTAATATCACCATCCCTTTACTCGGCATGGTCGATCTTGCCTTAATGGGACATCTGGATTCAGTCAATTACATTGGTGCCATAGCCCTGGGTGCCATGATATTTAATTTTCTCTATTGGGGATTTGGTTTTTTACGGATGGGAACCTCGGGTTTTACTGCTCAGGCCTATGGCAAAAGGAGTATGCCAGATAGCATTCATACGCTGGCAAGGGCTCTAATTATTGCTTTTATTGGTGCCTTTGCGTTAATTTTATTGCAGTATCCCATCGAAAAATTAACTTTTTGGCTCATTTCAAGCGAGCCGGAAGTGGAACGACTCGCACGCAACTATTTCTATATCCGCATTTGGGCAGCTCCGGCTACAATAGGTCTGTATGCATTGAATGGTTGGTATGTTGGTATGCAAAATACCCGCTTTCCTATGTTTATGGCCATTTTAATTAACTTGATTAATATCGGACTCAATATATTATTCGTGTACGGATTCGATATGAAATCAGATGGCGTAGCATATGGTACTTTATTGGCGCAGTACTCAGGTTTGATTTTTGGCTTGTTCCTTTTCCGGAAATATTATGGCAAACTATTAAAACATTTCGAAAGAGAAACACTGAAAAATATCAGTATCCTGAAAGAGTTCATGACTGTGAACAAAGATATTTTTATTCGTACGTTGTGTATAATTATTGTCTTTACTTTTTTTACAAGCTCTTCTGCTGCCGTCAATAAACATATTTTGGCTGTTAATACAGTTTTACTACAACTGTTCTTTGTTTATTCTTATTTTGTTGATGGATTTGCATATGCCGCGGAGGCTCTTACTGGCCGATATGTTGGAGCTCAAGATAAAAAGTTACTCAAGCTTTCTGTAAAAAGACTTTTTGCCTGGGGGCTGGGAATTGCTGTTGTGTTCAGTGTAATCTATGGATTTGGATGGCGTTCGCTAGTATGGCTGCTAACTGATAATGATGAGGTAATTAGAACTGCTAACGAATATGCCCTTTGGATTGGATTAATGCCTTTAATGGCATTTGCATCTTTCTTGTGGGATGGAATCTACATTGGGGCCACGGCATCTGTTCAAATGCGTAATTCAATGCTTATCGCCACCATAGTGGTTTTTTTCCCAGTGTTTTATGGTTTGCGCGATTTATTAGGTAATCATGCACTTTGGATTGCACTGCTTGCTTTTCTTTTTACGCGCGGAGTGGCCCAATACTTTATGTCTAAAAATGCTGTATATAAAAAAGTAGCATAAACCCTCATACTCAATGGGGATTTGTATATCGTGAAGCGTAAGATCTGCAAGAGCGTTCTGTATAATTAAGAATAAAACTGGGTATAAAAGAAAAAAGCCGGAAAACCCGGCTTTTTTGAGATTCTATATTCTGTTATTCTCTTATTCAGGTTTGACTGATTTACGTCCAATACTGTAATAAGTGAAGCCCTGATTTTTCATTTCAGCAATATCGTAAATATTTCTACCGTCCATGATAAGATGACTCTTCATGAGCTTCTTCATTACATTATAATTAGGCGTTCTGAATTCCGGCCATTCTGTAACGAGTAATAATGCATCGGCATCCACGAGCGCTTCGTATTGATCCTGGGCATACTTTATAGTATCTCCAATTCTACGCTTACTTTCCTCCATTGCTACAGGATCGTAACCTGTAATTTCTGCGCCTTCAGCTTGTAGTTTTTCAATGATCGATAAGGCCGGGGCTTCTCGCATGTCATCAGTGTGTGGCTTGAAACTCAACCCCCATAGTGCAATCTTTTTACCTTTTAAATCATTGTTGAAATGATCCATTAGTTTCCTTACCAGGGTGGTTTTTTGGCGTTCATTAACTGACTCAACCGCTTTTAAAATATCCAGGCTATGGCTGTTTTTATCTGACGTATTAATCAATGCTTTTACATCCTTCGGGAAACAAGAGCCTCCGTAGCCTGTACCGGCGTATATGAATTTATTGCCAATACGGCTATCACTTCCAATACCTCTTCTTACACTGTTAACATCTGCTCCTAGCAATTCGCAAAGATTGGCAATATCATTCATAAAGCTAATTTTGGTTGCCAGCATTGAGTTGGCTGCGTATTTTGTGAGCTCAGCCGATGGAATATCCATGGAAATTACCGGATGTCCATTAAGCACAAATGGTTTATATAATCTGCTTAAAATATCTTCTGCTTTGGTGCTGTCGGTACCTATAACAATTCTATCAGGTTTTAAGAAGTCATCAATGGCATCACCTTCTTTCAGGAATTCGGGGTTCGAAGCCACATCAAATTCAATATCTGCACCACGTTTATCCAGAGCATCCTGCAATGTTTTGCGCACTTTTTCTGCAGTTCCTATGGGCACGGTGCTTTTTGTAACCACTACCATATAATTCTCCATATGCTCGCCTATTTCGCGCGCTACGTTCAATACATATTTTAAATCTGCCGAGCCATCTTCATCGGGTGGTGTCCCTACCGCAATAAATACGGCATCAGTTTCTTTTAAGCTATCTTTAAGCGAGGTAGTAAAAAACAGTCTGTTCTTGTCCACATTGTTTTTAACCATAGGCTCAAGACCGGGCTCATAGATTGGGATTATTCCCTGACGAAGATCCTGAACTTTGTCTTTGTCTATGTCAACGCATGTTACAGTGACACCGGTTTCTGCGAAACACGTTCCGGTTACCAGGCCTACATAGCCGGTTCCAACTACAGATATTTTCATTGTTTAATAAATATTTGGTTCAAAATAAGGTCGTTACTGTTGTTTAGTTCTTTAATTATGCTAAATTATTGGCGCTAAGATAAGCAGATATTTTTTCATAGAAAAGCTCATTACGGATTCACTTATTAGTCAATGGCTTAATATTTGCAATACCCATTAACCGATGTCGCTAATCATACATCAATCAAATAAAGGTATCCAAAATTTTTGCCGTATGGCCTGAATTTGTTGTACAACATCAGAGAAAGTTTTATTAGATGCTCTGCGACATTGATTTATTAAAAAAAACCTATTAATCTGTTGAAAATCCGAGAAAAAAAGATTTATTTTGTGCGCTCAATAGATCTAATTTATAAATAAAGTCTAACTTACTAAATTTAAAGGAGTTTAATTAAATGAACGAAGAAGAAAAGAATTTAGAAAATCAAGAGGTACAGCAACAAGAAGAGCAAGCCACCTCTTTTCAGCAAACGGAAGAATTTGACTGGGATAATTATGACAAAGAAGTTGATGGTTATTCATCTGAAGAACGCCAAGAGCTTGAACAACTTTACAACAATACCATGTCTACTATTGGTGAGAATGAAGTGGTCGATGGTACAGTTGTAGCTATTAGCAAGCGGGAAATTATTATCAACATTGGTTACAAATCTGAAGGTATTGTAAACGCCAATGAATTCCGCTACAACCCTGATTTAAAAGTGGGTGATACTGTTGAAGTATATGTAGAAACCCAGGAAGACAAAGACGGGCAGTTAATACTTTCACACAAAAAAGCCAGAGCTCTCCGCTCATGGGATCGTGTGAACGAAGCACTTGAAAAAGACGAAATTATTAAAGGATACATCAAATGCCGCACTAAAGGTGGTATGATTGTAGATGTATTCGGTATTGAAGCATTCCTGCCAGGTTCACAAATTGATGTGAAACCAATCCGCGACTACGATATGTACGTGGGTAAAACCATGGAATTTAAAGTGGTTAAAATTAACCAGGAATACAAAAACGTGGTTGTTTCGCACAAAGCCCTTATCGAGGCTGAGCTGGAGCAACAGAAAAAAGAAATTATTGCCAAGCTTGAAAAAGGACAGGTTCTCGAAGGAACTGTTAAAAATATTACTTCTTATGGTGTATTTATTGACCTTGGAGGCGTTGATGGTCTTATTCACATCACTGACCTTTCATGGGGCCGCATTTCACACCCGGAAGAAATTGTTGAGCTTGACCAAAAACTCAATGTGGTTATTCTTGATTTTGATGACGACAAGAAACGCATTGCACTTGGACTAAAACAACTTACTGAGCATCCATGGGATTCACTTGATCCTAACCTGAAAGTTGGTGACAAAGTAAAAGGTAAAGTTGTAGTGATGGCCGATTACGGAGCATTTGTTGAAATTGCACCAGGCGTAGAAGGCTTAATTCACGTTTCAGAAATGTCATGGTCACAGCACCTGCGTAGTGCACAGGAATTCCTGAAAGTAGGTGATGAGATCGAAGCTGTTATTCTTACCCTTGACCGCGAAGAGCGCAAAATGTCGCTGGGTATGAAGCAACTGAAACCGGATCCATGGGAAGATATCGAGAAAAAGTATCCGCTTAACTCTAAACATAAAGCAAAAGTACGCAACTTCACCAGCTTTGGTGTATTTGTAGAAATTGAAGAAGGTGTAGACGGGTTAATTCACATTTCTGATCTTTCATGGACTAAGAAAGTGAAACACCCTGCTGAATTTACTGCAATCGGTGCAGAAATCGAAGTTGTTGTGCTTGAAATCGACAAAGATAATCGTCGTTTGAGCCTTGGACACAAACAATTGGAAGAAAATCCATGGGAAGTGTTCGAAACCATTTTTGCTGTGGATTCTATTCATGAAGGAACCGTTACAGAAATGACCGAAAAAGGGGCTGTAATTGCGCTTCCATATGGTGTAGAAGGTTTTGCTACTCCAAAACACATGGTGAAAGAAGATGGCAGTAAAGTTGGCATTGACGAAAGAGCTCAATTTAAAGTAATTGAATTTAACAAAGACGCTAAACGCATCATTGTTTCGCATAGTCGTATTTTCGAAGACGAAAAACGTGCAGAAAATCAGGCCACACGCAAAGCAACCAAGAGTGCAACTAAAAAAATGAAAGATAACCTGGAGAAAACAACCCTTGGTGATATTTCACAACTGGCTGCCCTTAAGGATGAAATGGACAATGAATCAGCTTCCAAGGCCAAATCAAAAAGTGATGATAAGGCTGATGAGGCAAAAAAAGATGAGTAATAGCGTCATATTTTTTTGGATGACTGGAAAGGATATCGTATTTTTATCTAAAATTCTCTACTCCTATGGATTTTAAAATAGAAAAGAAAGATAAGTACACAGAGATTCAGGTAATGGTAGACAAATTGGATACCCATATTGCCCCATCTCTAAAATCAGAATTAGTGCTTATTGCCGGAAATGGTGAAAAAAACATTATCCTTGACCTGAGTAACGCACGTTACTGCGATTCCTCAGGGCTTAGTGCAATTCTGGTTGCGAATCGCCTTTGCAAAAATGCCAATGGTGTATTTGTTCTATCCGGTCTTCAAACTGCTGTTGAACGTTTAATTACTATATCTCAGCTTGATACTGTATTGAACATTGCAGATGATATGGTGCAGGCTGAAGAAATGTTAAATAAAGAACTTGATAAAGAGTAATGCGTTTTGAGCTGACAATTCTTGGCTCCGGATCTGCATTACCCACATCAAACCGAAATACAACCGCTCAGGTACTTAATGTGCTTGAGCGGTTTTTTTTAATTGATTGCGGTGAGGGTACCCAACATCAATTACGCAAATTTAAAGTATCCTTTAATCATATTAACCATATCCTTATAAGCCACCTGCATGGAGACCATTTTTTTGGGCTTTTTGGACTTATTTCGTCCATGGCACTGGTTGGCAGAGACAGAGCACTCAATATTTTTGGACCTCCTGAGTTAAAACATTTACTACAGACGGTTTTAAAACCCCAATTTGAAAAAACACCTTTCCCAATTAATTTTCACCCGCTCAATCAACAGTCCCCTGACGTTATTTATGAAGATAAAGTCCTTACGGTTACGGCGTTTCCATTAAAACACACTGTGCCAGTCTGGGGGTTTTTATTTAAGGAAAAACCACGCCTCAGGAAAATCAATCCGGTGAAAATTTCAGAATATAATATTTCAATTCCTGAAATACAGTACATTAAGAACGGTGCACATATCGAAAGAAATAACCAGATAATTTCGAATGAGGAGTTGACCCATGACCCACTGCCACCGAGGTCATATGCTTTTATGACTGATACGCTCTTTTCCAGGCAGCACAGGGATTTACTAATGAAAACAGACCTGATTTATCATGAAGCTACCTTTTTGCATGAAAATATTTCCCTGGCAAGAAAAACCACACATACTACGGCTCGCCAGGCAGGGATATTTGCCCGCGAAACACAAATTAAACACTTACTTACAGGCCACTTTAGCCCGCGCTACAAAAACGAATCATTATTTGAAACAGAGAGCCGTGAGGAGTTCAAGTATGCCACCGCTGCCCGTGATGGTGATATAATCATATGGCCGTATAATCAACAAAAAGCTTTTCAATTGATTCGTGGAAATGATCAATGGGAACTTTTGATAAATCCTTTCCAGAAATAAGCCTACCCAGGTTTATTGGTTAAGTTCCCTTTGAAGAAAATTTGTTAATGGCATGATAGTTATCTTCTATATAGAGCCAGTAAGAAAACTGTGCAATTTTTAGTCTGTGATAAGAAAGCGTCAGATACAAAGCTTTCAAAGGTGAGCGTAACGCAGTATTTTAGCGTTTTCTTGTAAAGACTATATATTAAAAAATATAACCCCAGTGAATGTTGAAAAAGGTTTCCTCATTATTGTTCACAGTTACTTCTATTCTACCAATCCAATCATAGTAAGTCAGAAAATCAATCCCTGAACCTATACTAATGGGCGTTATTTCCTCTGGGTCAGCATTGAAATTTGTTCCATAGCCTGCTTCAATAAATGCGTTGAAAAAGATTGATAAGTATGGTGAATTGAATTTCTCAGTTGGAATCCAGTCGAAATGGAAAGACTTTCTTTTTAAAAACGTGTACTTTAACTGTAATCGGTTAAGTATAAGTAAATCTTTATTGTAGGCATAATCCTCAAAACCTCTTATATACCAGGTTTTTCCGGGTCCCGTAAACAGGAAGTACGGATATTGGTTTGTAAAAGAAGCATAACCATTGAACCCATACGACAAAGTGAATTTTGGGTGAACAGGGTAGTGGGAGCTGTAGGCTACATCCGTATAAAAATAGTTGTTTGTACCTGTTCCATATTCAGCCGTAAACGCTAATTTGTTTCCATCCAGTGGATAAACAATGTAGTCGCCTTTGAAAAATTGGAATGAATAGCCAATGCTGAGATATTCTAACTTTTCTGGCGATGGCTCATTGAATAGTGTATCGATATTTTCGTGATACTGATATTGCCTTAAACCACCATAAAAAAGATGGCTATAATTAAAACCCGGACGCCATCTTATACCCGCTATCGCACGACCTTCGTGAAAAATGTATTGATCCTCATTTAAATAAGTATATTGTTGGTCAATGATTGATTGACGAATTTCTTTTTGTCTGAAATATGATATGTCGAAATAACCGCCAATATCAGGATGATTTAATATACGCGGAAATGAGTAATTGATGCCGTATTGTTCTCTTATACCCAAACGTACTTTGAGTTTTAGTTTTTCGTTGCGGCCTCTGAAGTTTCTTTCTTCGATTATGAGACCGTAATTAAGGTAATCTATTTCTTTTCTTCTTACCCAACTGGCCAGATTGTAATCGGCATATTCAAAAATTGGGATGGGCCAGAGGTACCACCTTTCCTGTACTTCAACTATTACATTGATCATTTTTTTGTGGCGTATGTGGTCTATTTTCACATAATGGAATAGCCTGGTGTTGATGAGATTATTTTTTGTAAGGGCTAATTTGTGTTCTAATTTTAATACCGTATCGCCTGCTTTAAATGGTAATTCTCTTAGCAGAACTTTTCTATGTGTTTTTTCATTGCCCTGGAAAATAATTCTGTTAATGAAGGTTGTGTCCTGTTTTTGACCAAACA
Source organism: Salinivirga sp. (assembly GCF_055145285.1). Lineage (NCBI taxonomy): Bacteria > Pseudomonadati > Bacteroidota > Bacteroidia > Bacteroidales > Salinivirgaceae > Salinivirga > Salinivirga sp. Next base: position 69,955 of record NZ_JBSRDC010000019.1, read on the forward strand.
GTATAAAAGTAGTATGAAAGCATATGAACAAAATTAAGAGCAAACGCATCAGAAATCCAAATACTGCATGAATGAATCGAAACGGTCTTTAATTACATCATCCATCTTGTCTTCTTCTGAGTAAGAGGCGCTTACCTCATACTCATAACGGTCAAATGTTCGTAGTATGGATGTCAGATCTTCTTTATTGACTTTTACTGTTACACGCATCCTCATGGAGTCGGGGATGTTGGAAACATAGCAGGCTAAAACTCTGGCTTCATTACTTTCTACAATTTGTGCAATTTGGCTTAAAGAATAGTCGTTGGCATGCATTTCTAAAATAATAATGCTGCCGGGTGAATCTGTAGCAAACAGTTCTGAAATGCTTTCAATAAGTGTTGGCAGTGTGATGAGGCCTTTAAAATTTTTTTCGTTTTTTACTACTGGCAGAGCCGTGAGCTGAAATTTATGAAACATGTTTATTATTTCCAGAATATGCTGGTGTGGCTCTACAAGAGCATTGATATAGTTTTTTTTCAGCGAATCAACCGGAACGTCAAATGCATTGGCATCGTATATCATGGTATCTGAAATAAGTCCACGAAAAGTCTGATTATGCACCACAGGTAAATGCGAAAGCTTAAAGACTTCCATCCAACTGAGGGCAGTATTACAGTAGTCCTTTGGTTTGAGTGCAGGAACTACATCAGACATTATTTGTTCAGCAACCATAATGATTAAAAAACGTTACATTTGTAGTCCCAATGTAAACAAATCCTGTGCAAAAAAAAATATTTTATGACGAGACTTAGCGTAAATATAAATAAAATAGCCACTATTCGAAATGCACGTGGCGGGAATATGCCAGATGTCAGGCTTGCAGCAATCAATTGTCAGCGTTATGGTGCTGAAGGTATTACTGTGCATCCAAGGCCTGATGAGCGACATATCCGTTACCAGGATGTGCGCGATATTAAGCCCGAAATAGTTACAGAATTCAATATAGAAGGATATCCTTCAGAAGAGTTTATAAGGTTAGTTACTGAGATTAAGCCCGATCAGGTTACCCTTGTTCCTGATCCGCCTGATGCCTTAACAAGCAATGCCGGATGGGATACTATTAAGCATAAAGAATTCTTAAAAGATGTGATTGCAAGGTTTCAGGCTGCTGGAATAAGAACTTCCATATTTATTGAAACTGATCTGGAGCTTATTCGGCATGCAAAAGAAACAGGTACCAATCGTGTTGAGCTTTATACGGAACCTTATGCTTCGGATTTTGTTAAGAATCCCGCAGAGGCAGTTGCTCCTTTTGCAGAAGCTGCAAAACTGGCAGGAGAAATTGGGCTGGAGGTCAATGCCGGCCATGATTTGAATCTCGACAATCTGGAGTATTTTGTAAAGCAGGTACAGCCATTGCATGAGGTTTCAATTGGGCATGCTTTAATTAGCGATGCATTGTATTTTGGCTTGGAGAATGTGATACAGATGTATTTGCGTAAAATACAAAATGCCAGTCATTAGTATTATACCATATAGAAAAAGTTGTTTATGAAGTTGAATAGTCAAATTATAGGTAACGGACATCCTTTTATCATTTTGCATGGTCTTTACGGTTCATCAGACAATTGGTTGTCGCACGGTAAAGAATTATCTGAACAGTATGAGGTTCACATTGTTGATCAGCGAAACCATGGTAATTCGCCACATTCCGATGAGCACAATTACACAGCCATGGAAGGTGATTTGCTGCAATATATGGATGAACATCAAATAGAACGAGCTGTAATATTGGGGCACAGTATGGGCGGTAAAACAGCAATGTTTTTTGCCCTTGCACATCCCGAGCGTGTGAGCGCTTTGATTGTAGTTGACATGTCTCCTAAGGCTTATGACAGTATGGAGGATGCTAAAACCCTTTACCATAAAGAAATTTTTAAGGGCCTTCAGTCACTTAATTTGTCGCAACTAAACAACAGAACAGAAGCTGAAGAACAATTGGCTGAATATATTCCGCAAGAAAGAATCCGAAAGTTTTTATTGAAAAATTTGCAAAGAAAGGCTGATGATAAGTCTTTTTACTGGCAGCTCAACCTTGAAGCCTTATGGGCCAGTCTGGATAATATTCTGGAGGGCATCGATCCCGAAATGACCAGCCCTTTAACAGCTTTTCCGGTTTTGTTTATAAGAGGTGAAAAAAGCGGCTATATCGATGATGATGTTCTGCCTTTAATCCGGGCTATCTTTCCTTACTCGGAGGTAGAAACCATAAAAGGAACCGGCCATTGGTTACATGCTGAAAAGCCTGATGCTTTTATGCAGGTCGTGAAAGAATTTCTGGACTAATCAGCGTACTCAATTTGGTCTTCGGTAAAGAGCGGTTCGTTTCTGTACCGACGAAATAATTGCATTGTTGCAATTACATCTTTCTGGCAATAGGTTACAATGCGGTCCAAATCTTTTTCATCCCAGTATATACGGTGTACATCGCCTCCGTCGATGTCGTCTTTGGGTGTGGGAATATCAAATAAATGGGTAAGCACTGCCAGGGAGGTATAGTTTTTATAATCACCAAATTTCCATAGTTCCAGCGTGTCAAGGTGTGGTACTTCCCATGGTTTTTTACCGGCAATCTGAAGTATGTTTGGTAAAAAAATACCATTCACAAGCATACGGCGCGCAATATACGGGAAGTCAAATTCTTTGCCGTTGTGGGCACACATAATTTTTGACGGGTCTGCAAAACTTTTGTTCAGCATTTGTGCAAAGCCTTCCAAAAGCTTTTTTTCATCGTCGGAAGCAAATGATTTTATTCTGATACGTTGATCAAACGCAGCAACACCGCAAGAAACGCACACAATTTTACCAAATTCAGCATAGATACCTGCACGTGAATATAGGTTTTCCGGATTATCTTCGTCTGTTTTGGCTATTTTTGTAGCCTTTTTGTTCCATAACTCCTTTTCGGTCTCACTTAATTCTTCGTAAGCAGATCTTAGGGGTACGGTTTCAATATCAAGAAACAGTATATCGCTAAGTTTTATGTCGTAAAGCCTTTTTTCTTGCATGCTACAAAATTATTGGATGTTCATTTTTATAATTTGTGTCAGAATATCAATGGCTACTTTGTTTTTACCGCCCTGCGGGACAATAATATCAGCATAAGATTTCGAGGGTTCTATAAATTGCACATGCATAGGTTTAACTGATTTGTTGTATCGCTCCAGCGTCTTTGCAACGGAACGACCTCTTTCTTCCATATCACGGCTAATTACTCTCATAAGCCGTTCATCTGCATCGGCGTGTACAAAAACTTTAATATCAAAAAGGTCCCTTAGTTCCGGGTTTGTCAGTACAAGTATACCTTCTACAATGATTACTTTTTTGGGCTCTACTTCTGTGTATTCATCGCTGCGAGTGCATGTTACGTATGAGTAAATAGGTTCGTGAATGGTTTTGTTTTCCTGAAGTTCCTTGAGGTGTTTTATAAGTAAATCAAATTCCAATGAGTTGGGATGGTCAAAATTAATTTCCATGCGTTCTTCCATGGGAAGGTGACTATTGTCTTTGTAGTAAGAGTCTTGCGATAGTATACTTACCATCTTATCTGGTATGGATTCAATAATTTTTCGAACAACTGTTGTTTTACCAGATCCTGTTCCGCCAGCAATGCCTATAATCATTTTTGGGCTTAAAGTTAAAAAAATCCTTCCGTTATGAAAAGCAATTTTTAGGCTGAGCATATAAAATTGCAAGATTGGTAGTTTGTTATATAATGTTTTTACAATTGATTGATTCTTATTTTCCTGTTTTTTATATCTTCACCAATCCTAAAATTATAGTGGTCTATGAGTGCATTATACCCATTGAAATTTACACCAATTTATAAGCAGAAAATCTGGGGAGGCAATCGCCTGAAAAAAGTTTTAAAGAAAACTAACACATCTGAAAATACAGGTGAGAGTTGGGAAATATCGCCACTTGAAAATAGCGAATCGATAGTGGAAAACGGATTTCTTGCCGGTAATAGTCTTTCAGAAATTATTGAAGTATACATGAGCGACCTTGTCGGGGAATCTGTTTTTGAGCGTTTTGGGACAAGGTTTCCGTTACTGTTAAAATTTATCGATGCCCAGGATCTGCTCTCCGTTCAGGTACATCCCGATGATGAGATGGCTATGGATAAATATGGTATTAACGGCAAGTCTGAGGTATGGTATGTGGTTGATGCCGCGGAAAATGCATTCTTGTATGCAGGTTTTAACCAAAAACTCACAACGGTAGCTTTCCGGAATAATATTGAACAAAAAACAGTTGAAGAAGTACTGAACAAGGAATTTGTTGAGAAAGGAGATGTGTTTTACATCCCTGCCGGTAGAATTCATGCAACAGGGCCGGGTGTGCTTTTTGCCGAAATACAACAAGCTTCGGATGTTACTTATCGGGTATACGATTGGGACCGGAAAGATACTGATGGTAAACTTCGTGAATTACATGTTCAGGAAGCCTTGGAAGCATTAGATTTTGAAGTTCTCGATGATTATAAATCGCACTTCAGCTCTGCCACCAACCGACCCGCAACAATAGTGGATGCACCACATTTCATTGTGAAAAAACTAACCCTCACAGAACCATATAATGCGGAATATAATCTTGTAGACTCATTTGTGGCTTATATGTGTGTCGAAGGAACTGCTGTTATTGAATACAGGCCAGGAAAAACGGAGTTTATAAAAAAGGGCGAAACTGTTTTAATTCCGGCTGTTTTTGAATCTATAAATCTCATTCCGGATGAATCTGTCGAATTATTGGAAATATATATTCCTGATCCTGTTTCTGTTTCTGAATAGCTTTTATTGGGTTGGGAAAACCCGGGCCCAAAGAATTGATCCGCAGGCTGTTGATTTGCTGGAAGCACTGGACAGTGTCTTAAGTAAAAGCAATGGAATGGAGTTTAAGGCAGAGTTAGTGGCCCGTATGCAGGGCAAAGATTATCATCAGGTGGCATTATTCAAATTTCAGCGAAATCCATTAAAAATTTATTACCGGCAATTTGAACGAAATCAAATAGAACTGCTTTTTGACGAGACCGTGAATAGTAAGAAAGCCTTGATAAACCCGGCCGGCTTTCCATATACCAATTTGCATTTATCCCCATATTCGCCTTATATTTTGCGGAGACAGCATCACAGTGTGTTTGAAGCCGACCCGCTCTATACATTGGAACAACTTTTTTATATGTTTGAAAAATGCAAACCCGATAGATGCACAATAAATTGTAAGGATACAACAATCGATAATCGATCATACAAAAAGATTACCTACCTTAACACACATTACCAAATAGAACAGGTTGGTATAGAGAAATCCATCACGATACACGATTTTGCCAAAATGCATCATGTAAACTTTTACTCTATCGTGTTACTTAACGATGATTTATCGGTCTCATCGGAATTAAATGAAGGTGATTTGGTTAAGATCCCTTCTTCCTATGCAAGAAAAATAGAAATTATCATAAATCCTGTTGCCCGGTTTATTCAGTCAATAGTTGTGTACGACCATAATGGTGTATTTGAACGATATAGGTACCTTTGGTTCAAAAATAATATTGTATTTTCGCCCATGGAGTTTTCACCAGATAATCCGGATTATAACTTTTGAAATATGGAAATAATACAGTCTCAGTTTATAATTAGTAACGAGGATTACCGCAAATGTCCGGATCATGATAAACCCGAATACGCATTTATTGGTCGTTCAAATGTGGGTAAATCCAGTTTGATAAATATGCTTACCAATCGAAAAGGTCTGGCGAAGATTTCTGAAAACCCTGGTAAAACCATGCTTATTAATCATTTTTTGATCAATGATCAATGGTATCTGGTTGATTTGCCGGGTTATGGTTTTGCCAGGCGATCAAAAAAACTCAGGGCCCGGTTAAAAAAAATTATTCAATCATATGTGCTTAACCGAAAAGAGCTGACAATGTTATTTATCCTGATTGACAGCAGGCACAAACCCATTAAAAGCGATCTGGAATTTATTCAGTGGGCTGGTGAAGTTGGTATTCCAATAGCACTAATATTTACAAAATCAGATAAACCCAGGCAGCATGAGTTAAACCTCAATATTGAACAATACAAGAGGGAGTTATTAAAAACCTGGGAAGTATTACCTGAAATTTTCGTAACGTCAGTATTGAAAAATCAGGGCCGCGAAGAGTTGCTTGATTATATAGAACAGGTTAATAAAGAATTAGGGACTGCTGAAAGACAGTAACCGCCATGATAATCAAGAAAGGGCGTAACCATCGGCCGCCAAAGGCTTGCCGACGGCGCAGCGCAGAATCTTTAGCTCATGAGCAAATTTTAGATTATTATGAATGCGAATAAATTGGACTTTTCGGGTAAGCACTAATTACTAAATCGCCTAAGACTTTTTCAGTAGACCCGAAATAAAGAAATAATTTAAAATTCATATTTGAATTTAACGGTACAATTAAATCTTTACCTTTGCATAAAAATTCCCAAAACCCATACAAAATGTCAATTGAATCACCCATAAAGATTTTTGCAGGAGAAAAATCAACCTACCTGGCCGAAGAGATAGCACGTGCTTATGGCACTAGATTAGGTAAGTATACCTTACAGAAATTCAGTGATGGTGAATTTCAGCCTTCCTTTGAGGAATCTGTGCGAGGCGCCCATGTATTCATAATTCAGTCTACTTTTCAACCCAACGACAATCTGGTTGAACTTATGATGATGATTGATGCTGCAAAACGCGCATCAGCATATAAGATTATTGCTGTGATGCCATATTTTGGTTTTGCCAGACAGGATCGTAAAGACAAACCCCGAGTGAGTATAGGTTCTAAAGTGGTTGCAGATACATTACACTCATTGGGTGTTGACCGTGTAATGACAATGGATTTGCATGCCGACCAGATTCAAGGCTTTTTTAATATCCCCGTTGATCATCTATACGCTTCATCTTTATTTGTACCTTATATTAAATCCCTGAAACTGAAAAACCCGGTGATTGGCTCACCGGATATGGGCGGTACAAAACGTGCAAATGCTTATGCCAGGTTTTTGGAAACCCCCATGCTGGTAAGTCATAAATCGAGAGAGAAAGCTAATGTGGTAGGTCAATTGACTGTAATAGGTCCGGTGAAAGACCGCGATGTGGTAGTTGTGGATGATATGATTGATACAGCAGGTACCATAACCAAAGCATCAGAAATAATGATGGAAAAAGGAGCAAACAGCGTGCGCGTGGTAGCTACACATCCGGTATTGTCAGGCCCGGCAATAGAGCGAATTGAGAAATCACCTATTAAAGAAGTAATTGTAAGTAATACAATTCCGCTTCGCGAAAAATGCGATAAGATTACGGTATTGTCTGTATCCAACATTTTTGCCGATACCATAAAAAAAGTTTATCACAGAGAATCCATAAGTGGCAATTTTATTGTATAATTTTTATATCTTTGCGCCCTGAAAAAATGACGTTTAAAGTGTGATGGGAAACTGTTACCCTTTGATCGCAGGTTTGAGTAACACAAAAACGTTTAAAAATGAAAGTATTTGAATTAAAAACAAAGAAGAGAGAGAAAACAGGGAAAAAGGAAACTGTTAAACTGCGTAAGCAGGAAATGGTACCCTGTGTAATGTATGGAGCAGGTGAGATCGTGCATTTTTATGCTCATAAAAATGAGTTTAAAGATCTCGTATATACAGATAATGTATATCGTATCCAGCTGGACATCGACGGAAAAAAGTATGATGCAATCATGCAGGATCTGCAATTCCATCCTGTAACGGACGATATTTTGCACGTCGACTTCCTTAATATCACCGAAGCAGAACCATTTGCTGTTAAGCTTCCTGTTAAATTTGTAGGAACAGCACCCGGTGTTGTACAAGGTGGTGGTAAACTGCGTTTGCGTAAACGTTACCTTAGAGTTCAGGGATTGTTAAAAGACATACCTGAGAATATCGAAATAGATATTTCTAAACTTAAGGTGAACGACGGATTCAAGGTAGGTGATTTAAAACGCGATAACCTTACATTCCTCGATCGTCACGATAACCAGGTTGTAGCTGTAATCTCTGGTCGTGCCGCTGCTGCCGCTATGACTATTGAAGAACCTGAAGTAGAAGCTGAAGAAGGAGAAGAGGCCGAAGGAGAAGAGGCTGGAGGAGAAGGAGATACAGAAGGATCCAGCGAAGAATAAAAACTACATTCAACCGTGAAGTACCTGATTGTAGGTTTAGGAAATATTGGCGCAGAGTACAGAGGTACACGCCACAATATAGGTTTTCAAATATTGGACGCTTTTGCCGAAGCGTCCAATATTGCTTTTACGCCTGCACGTTATGGCGACCGTGCAGATGTTAAATTCAAAGGACGCCAGTTTATTCTTATTAAACCTTCTACTTATGTTAATTTAAGTGGAAAAGCCGTAAACTATTGGCTGCAAAAAGAAAAGCTTACTGTTGAAAATCTTCTCGTATTAACTGATGACCTTGCACTTAATTTCGGGACAATAAGACTTCGGTCCAAAGGTTCAGACGGCGGTCACAATGGGTTAAAGAACATCAATGAACTTATTGGGACCAATAAATATGCACGGCTGCGTTTTGGAATAGGTGATGAGTTTCATCATGGGCACCAGATCGATTATGTACTGGGCAAATGGAGTGCCCGGGAGAAAAAGCTACTCCCAGAAAGGATTGATACTTGCATGGAAGCCATAAAAGCTTTTGGTACAGTAGGGATACAACGTGCCATGAACCAGTTCAACAATAAATAATCGAATACTTTATTCACCGTTATTGGATATTTTCGGATCGCCACATTCTTCGCAATAAAACTTTTTAATGTAGGGGTTCTCAAATACCCGGTAAGAAAAATGATTGCCATCGAAAAGCATGCAAAAACGGGCAGGGTTTATCTGATAGGCTTTTTGCATTACCCTGGCAAATTTGCGGCTTAGCATCATATTTTCAAAACGGCTACACAGCGAGAGGTAGGTAAAGACCATGTTTTCAGGAGCTGCTGGCGACTCTACAAAAGCATCAAGCATTTTCAAAGCAAACGTATAATCTTTATTTTGAATAAAAAGCTCCGCCAATCTGAGCGAATTCTCTATGCTTTCTTCTGTAATATCTACAATCTCTTTAATCTTTTCTAAGCGATTCTCAATAATATCATCCCGGTCTTCACTGAGTGAATCGGCTGCATTAATCACCTTAAACTGAAAACGCATGTTGAGGTTGTCTACAGTTTCTTTTGTAAAAGATTTGTAGTAAAACCGATCAATATCGTTCTGTATATCCTGAATTTGTCTTTCGCCTTTTACTGGCTCATATTTCACCCTGCACAATGCATGATTGAAAGCAATGTACTCATTGTACCTGTCCAGTTTGTGTAATTCAGCGATACGCTCTTTATGTTCTCTTGCACTTGTATTTGTGCCCTTCATCTGAAGCCAGAGTTTGTTCATGAGTAACCCGGCAAATTTTTGTTTTTCGGGAATCTCCTGATTATAAACTGCTGACATTGGATATTGTCCATCGATGACTTTCTTCATAATGTACTTTTGTATGGAAAGCGCAAGCGGCAAATCTCTTTTTTTTATTGCCTTATTGAATTTACTAAGTACATATTCCTGCTCTTTCGGCCCCGAGATATCATAGGTTACCTTCATGTCTATTTGGGCATACCTGTGTTTTTTGAGTATAGGTTCCAGCTTTTTCGACAAATTGTATTTTCTAATGTATTCCTGTGCCTCCTGCATACTCATTGAAGCAAGTACATTGTGTTGGGTCGACTGTATATCTTTTAGGAACTGTTCCCAGGCCGGTTTTGTTTTTATTTCAGAAATGATGCTGTCTTTTTGCCTTTCTCGTAATGCATTTACAATGCTTTGAGCCCGTCTTTTTTGGAGCATGGTATTTTCTTTTTTCATACCTTCAATAGAAGAGTAGGCCGAAATTTTAAGTTCATAAATAAGAAAATCCGGTTCGTTCAAAAGCTTTAGAAAGGGCTCAATATCTTCGGTGCGGTAGGTGTGTTTTTTCTTTTCGAAAGGAATCCTGAAACTAAGTTTTGTACTGTCTGCTACCGGATGATAGTTGAATTTTGAATTTATTGTTATAGTGTCGGCCAGTACTTTTAGAGGTTGTTCATACTTACCTTCGCAATCTGATAGAAATGATGCCGGAATACTCTTGCACACATGATTGTCCTGTATGAGCAACAGGTTGAATTCGTAATCCTTATTGGCCACTTCTTCTGGCAGCTTTCCGAGAGGTACTTTAACCGTTCTCACATATTTACCTTCAACTTCGTTTTTACGCCAAAAGGCATTACTATATACAGGGTCAAGTCTCAGTCCACGATTTACTAAGCTATAGTCAACTTTGTTGGGGCTACCGCATAAATACTGGTCTTTGATGATAATGTCAATGGCCAGGCCATCTTTTCTTTCTCTTAAAAATTTTTTTAGCGGACGAGCATTGTCAAAATCCAGATATATTTCATTTTCATCATTGATGGTCAATGCCGATTGCAGCAAACTCAGGTTTTCCAACCTGTTAATGCGCCTGCACGCCCGGTCATCGTATTGATCAAGTCTGTTCCAGAAAAAGAATGCTGGTTGTGTAACATCTATTGCTAGCGTTTTTATTTGCTTAGCTCCTGCGTTATTAGAAAGAAAATTTCCGAGGAGCAACGAAATATAAACGCGCCTTTTCTTTTTTCCCAGTGAAATACCTAATCCCATCAAGGTGTATTGGTCTGAATAAAGATACTTTGAATCTCGGCTTGAATTGAACCATTCAAATGCAATGTTGTCAGCAAGTTGCTTATAGGTATAATAAATTCCACGTTTTTTAATCGATTCTTGTTCAATAAGTTCAATACCTCGTCCGGAGCCTCCGAAATGTTTTAGCCTCTCTGATGTGGTTTCAAGATTTTTATTGTCGTTTTCGTGGGTACGATCGTCAATTTTTACCATGTAATTGGCCTGCAACTTAGCAGCTTTTTCCAAAATTTCTGATTGCTGATAGGCATCAAAACCACGTTCTGTGCGCACTTTATTGATACGAAGAAAAACCAGTTTTTCTATAAAGGTTTCTTGAAAGGAATTGGGGTCAATTGCCTGTGTAGCATTTAAAACTTTGTTGCCCACCATGTAGTTTTCACTGGTCTGGCTATAAGTTAAAATAGGTCCTATGAAAAGAAAGCTTAATAAAGCAACAATCGTCCGCATATACTATAAATCAAAGTGCTACAAAACTAATAATTAATTTTAAAACAAATCCATACAATTCTGCCCGTTTTCCCGAATTTGAGAACGAATAGAATTCACTTTTTGTATATGATTATTACATTTGTTGAAAATTATCTTTTTATGAGTGAATCCGACGCAGTAAGAGTTGATAAATGGCTTTGGGCTGTAAGAGTTTTTAAAACCAGAAGTCAGGCAGCTGAAGCCTGTAAAAAATCGAAAGTGCTTATCGATGGTGATGTTGTAAAGCCAGGAAAAACAGTTAATGTAGGTACAATTATTGATGTTAAGAAACCACCCCTGATTCATACATACAAAGTATTGGCACTTGCCGAAAAAAGGATGGGAGCTAAACTTGTAAAAGATTATATGGAGGATCTTACACCGGAAGAAGAACTTGCCAAACTCGATATGATGCGTTTCAATATAGATGGCTACCGACAACGAGGCGAAGGTCGGCCAACCAAGAAAGAACGCAGAGAACTGGATGATTTTAAAGGCAAGAAATAATTGCTAATAACCTGGATTATTCCCATTCGATTGTTGCCGGTGGTTTTGAACTGATATCATACACCACACGGTTTACCCCTTTAACATTATTGATGATTTTGCTTGAGACTTTGCTGAGGAAGTCGTATGGAAGATGTACCCAGTCGGCAGTCATACCATCTGTTGATGTCACGGCTCGTAGCGCTACCACCTGTTCATAGGTTCTTTCGTCCCCCATTACACCTACCGATTGAATGGGTAAAAGAATGGCACCTGCCTGCCAAACCTTATCATAAAGCCCTTCCTCACGCATGTGGCCAATATAAATAGAATCAACCTCCTGTAAAATCCGTACCTTTTCTCTGGTAATTTCTCCCAAAATCCGAATTGATAATCCCGGGCCGGGGAAAGGATGCCGTCCGATTAATTGCTGTGATATATTCAGGGTTTTTCCTACTTTACGAACCTCATCTTTAAAAAGAAGTTTCAATGGTTCAATAATTTTCAGATTCATGCTTTCAGGCAATCCACCAACATTGTGGTGCGATTTAATGGTAGCCGATGGACCATTCACTGATACCGATTCAATTACGTCAGGATAGATGGTACCCTGGGCAAGCCATTTTACATCTTTTATTTTGGTGGCTTCTTCATCAAACACTTCAATAAAAACACGACCTATTATTTTCCTTTTCTGCTCCGGGTCGCTTACACCTTCAAGCTGATCAAGGAACTTGTCGCTGGCATCTACACCTTTTACATTCAAACCCATATCTTTGTATGATGCGAGCACTTCATCGAATTCATTTTTACGTAACAGTCCGTTGTTGACAAAAATGCAATTCAATTGTTTTCCGATGGCCTGGTCAAGTAATACCGCTGCTACACTGCTGTCTACGCCTCCGGATAAACCCAGTACCACTTTTTCGTTGCCAATAGTGTTTTTTAATTCCTCTATTGCAGCTTCTGCAAATGAAGCGGCTGTCCAGTTTCCTGACACGCCACATATGTTTTTTACGAAGTTTTCAAGTAGTGTCTTGCCTTCTGTTGTATGATAGACTTCGGGGTGAAATTGTATTCCAAATGTATTTTGATCTCCTATTTGAAATGCCCCATTTTTGACGTCATGTGTGCTGGCAATGGTTTTAAAAGAATTGGGCATATCAATTATTGTATCGCCATGCGACATCCACACTTGTGTATTCAAAGTTAATCCTTTAAAAAGCGGCGATTCCTGATCGATAGAAGTCAGATTGGCACGGCCATATTCACGGTGTTTTGATGGACTCACGTCACCTCCTGCTTCATGAGCAAGGTACTGCGCCCCGTAACAAACCCCCAGCATAGGAAGTTTACCTTTTATTTCCGATAAATCAGGTACTGGAGCATCTTTGTCACGAACAGAAAAAGGACTTCCTGAAAGAATAACTCCTTTTATACTTGTGTCAAGCTTTGGTATTTTATTGTATGGGTGAATTTCGCAATATACGTTTAGTTCCCTTACACGTCTTGCTATTAGCTGTGTGTATTGTGACCCAAAATCAAGAATTAGTATTTTTTCTTCCAGTACCATTTTTGTTCAAATTTGCCGCAAACTTACATAATTTTTTTGTCTATTCAGGCATTCTGATAAATTCAACAATAGATTAAAAATCAACCTTAAATGGTACCGCAAACATAAAAGCTTCAAAATCGTATGATTTTATTGATATTCAGCCGAAAATATTCTTTATATTCGTTGCTTTAATGATCCCCTTTAATTAGAGAAATTAATGGAAATTGGAATTTATAGCAGGTCAATTCAAAAGGAGTTTTTTCCTAAAATGAAGGAAATATTGGATTTTTTTGATGAACGATCTGCAAAACTGCACATCCATTCTGCATTTGCCAGCCAGTTAAGGCAAGCCGGCTTCGATATGAATAATGTTTCAGAATTTGACCATTATGACAATATGAATCCGGAATTAAATATGATGATAAGCATTGGTGGCGACGGCACATTCCTTGAAACAGTCACTTTTATACGAAACAGAAATATCCCGATTTTAGGAATTAATAGTGGTCGACTCGGCTTTTTGGCCGATATTGCACCGAAAAACATTATTGAGGCCCTTAATGATGTATTTAATCAAAAATTTACAATAGAAAATCGCTCACTTATTACCCTGGAAACTTCTGAGGCTTTCGATTGTGATTTTCCATTTGCATTAAATGATTTCACTATTCGTAAAAACGATCAGGCCACATTAATAAAAATTCATACATGGGTCAATGGGGAGTTTTTAAATACTTATTGGGCCGATGGACTTATTATTTCCACACCCACCGGATCAACAGCTTATTCCATGTCTGTTGGGGGACCAATAGTTGTTCCGGAAACAAATAATTTTATAATAAGTCCGATTGCTTCTCATAACTTAACGGTTAGGCCGTTAGTAGTTAATGCCGACCATAAAATAACCTTTCATGTAGAAAGCCGTACAGAAACTCATGTGGCTTCGCTTGATGCACGAACATACTTCTTTAATAAAACAATGAAGTTTTCTGTAAAAAAAGCACCATTTTTTATAAAGATCATTAAGATTGAAGGGCATTCCTATTTTAGTACAATAAGGAATAAACTCATGTGGGGAATTGATAAAAGGAATTAGTAGTTTAATCAAAATATCATTGTAGTTCAGTAAAATATGTCTAAAATTGCTCTAAGCTTTTGATAGATTCTTAAATATGTATATTTTTACCAACTGGAAAAATACAGCTTTCTAAAAATCGATGGAATGAAAAAAATAGTTGTAATCGGCATATTAGCCCTCCTCCTGCCTAATCTAATTTCAGCACAAAGTTTGAGATGGAAACGTACTCGTTACGAGTTGTATGGGGGACTTGGGGCAACAAACTTTCTCGGAGAATTAGGGGGTAGCGAAAAATCAGGCGGTCAGTTTTGGCAGGATTTCGATTTCTCATCAACAAGGCCACTCATATCTGTTGGTATGCGTTTTAAGATTCTTGAACCCCTTGCTGTTAAAGGAGCATTAACTTTTGGATATCTGAGTGGAGATGATAAAGAATCTGAAAATGAGGATCGCTACAATAGAAACTTGCATTTCAGGTCGCCAATAATAGAATTAGGCGCGCAGGTCGAATATTCCATCATCAAAGAAAGAATTAGTCGCTATCGGAGATCCAGAAGACGTGGAGGCTTTTCGTTAGCTGATCTGAATCTTAATACGTATGTTTTTACGGGTGTTAATTTATTTTGGTTTAATCCCCAGGCAAAGGCACAAGATGGGAAATGGTATAACTTACAACCTATAGGTACTGAGGGGCAGGGCAAAATTGCGACTCGCGAGAAATATAACCGTTTACAGGTTTCCATACCCTTGGGGTTTGGTGTTAAATACCCTATAACACAGAAGATTAGTATAGGTTTGGAGTACGGAGGGCGTATAACCTTTACCGACTATATTGACGATGTAAGTACAACATATGTAGATCCGGCATTTTTTAATGACCCCGTAGAACAATACCTGCAGGATCCAAGTACTGACGATTATCCTACTGTTGGCCCTAATGATATCAGAGGAAACCCCAAATACAACGATTATTATATGTTTATGGTTATTAACGTAACCTATAAATTACGCACTGGTCGTAATGGAATGCCAAAATTTTAATCTATATTTGTTAGTTAAAAGTAAGAACAAAATGCAAAAACAATCACATATGAAGTTTATAACGCATTTCCTGCTTTTTATGGTGCTTTTTGTAAGCTTCAGTATTAATGCAGACGGCCAGGTATACAAATGGCGCAAATTGCGTTACGAACTTATCGCTGGAGGCGGTATCTCTAATTTTATGAGCGATGTGGGCGAAGCTGAAAATAGTGGATTATCAAAATATTTTTGGACAAATGTAAACGCATGGCGCCCTGTTGGTGTAATTGGAATGCGTATGGCATTTAGCGACAGGCATAAAGCCAAGGCCGTAGTTACTACTGGTTTTCTTTATGCAAATGACGCTTATGGAGCATTCCCTCAGAACCAATACGAAGTCAGAACTTCCATAACGGAATTCTCTGCACAATATGAATTTTATATAATTACAGAACAGAAGAAAAGGAATATTTATAATTTCTTAGGCGCATCGCAACGATTTAAGAATTTTATTTTACCCACCTATCTGTTTGCCGGAATTAGTGGCGTGTATTTCAATCCTAAAACTTTATTTGACGATCAATGGGTATCGTTGCGTCAATACAATACCGAAGTGCTGCCCAACGGTAAGGAAACATATTTTCCTGTAGCACTTGCAATACCAATTGGTATTGGAGTGCAATTTAAAATTGCAAAATACATTTCTCTAAATATTGAGGCAGGGTGGCGTATAGCCTTTACCGATTATATGGATGACCTGGGACACGGAGATTATCCCGACCTCGAAGAAGCAGTGGCCAATGGAGACTATACCCGTGCAGCACTGTCATACCGGGCGCATGGATTTGACCGTATGAGTGACCAATTACAGCAATCTCTAGAAGATTATGTCCCCAGCGGACAAAGAAGTCATGGTGATTGGTACGATCAGTATCAATTTATCACAGCCACATTGAATTTCAAACTGAAAACCGGAAGGCAAGGACAACCAAGACTTCGGTTATACCGATAGTATCTATGAAACCTCCATGACAAGACTCTTAACACACACGACCATGATTACTTGGAATACTACATGTAAACAACGGAATGTCAGTCAAAGGAGGTTCCATCCGACAACTAAAATCAAAATTATAAACGGATGAAACAAATAGGAATATCCATCATTCTTCTAATAACTTTTCATATCGGCGTTTCTCAAAAGAACGCCGATATTGGTTTATTGTTAGGAGGAGCAACATACCTTGGGGATGTCAATCAGGAGACCCCCTTCAGAATTGTAAGGCCAGCAGGAAGCCTGTTTTACAGGTATAATTTTCATAGCCGGCTTGCCCTTAAAGGAAGCCTCCAATATACCAGACTTGCAGGAGATGATGCGTTATCTGAATTTAGTTATCAAACATTGAGAAACCAACAGTTTACTAGTGATATTCTGGGCGCCTCAGCTTTTTTCGAATTTAATTTTTTGCGGTTCGAACAAGCAGTCAGACATCGGTATGCCAGCCCTTATATTGGAGCGGGCCTGGGCTTTATGCTAGTCGATTTTAAATTGGCTCCAAATGCAATGGAGAATATTACAATTCCGTTTGGCGTTGGAGTGAAGATTGGGCTCACAGAGCGTTTGGCCATGGGACTAGAATATACATTAAACAGAACATTTCGTGACGATTTAGATAAAATTTCTGACTGGAGATATAATTCCTCAGGAAGTTTTCCGTTAAAGCAGAGGGCGAATCCTCAAAACGACGATTGGTTTACATTTTTTGGTGTTTTCCTATCGTATAAATTGAAAGATTGTGTAACTTGCCCCGCCTATTTATAAAATAACAGAAGAGAGAGGACGATGAAGACCCTGAAGGAACAAGTGGCTGAAGGCCAGCTACCTAAACATGTTGCCATTATCATGGATGGTAATGGCCGATGGGCCAAAAAGAAAGGTAATAAACGAATTTTTGGACACAAAAATGGTGTTGCTGCTGTTAGGGAAACAACAGAAGCTGCCGCAGAGGTTGGGGTAGACTATCTTACATTGTATGCCTTTTCAACAGAAAACTGGAATCGGCCAAGAACTGAGGTTGATGCATTAATGTCATTGCTCATACAAACCATTAACCAGGAGACCTCCACACTGCTAAAAAACGATGTAAAACTTGAGACCATTGGGGATATTGCTTCGCTACCAAAAGATGTACAGAAAAAACTTGTGGAGGCAAAGCAAAAAACGCTCAATAATAAGCGTACAATCTTAACGCTGGCATTGAGTTATAGTTCGCGATGGGAGATTAACAAAGCACTCAAAAATATTGCACAAAAAGTAAAGGCAGGTGAAATAGATGCAGAGCAAATTAACGAGCAAATTTTTAAAAATCATCTTGAAACAGCCAATATGCCTGATCCGGAATTGCTGATCAGAACAAGTGGAGAGCAAAGGCTAAGCAATTTTTTATTATATCAACTGGCCTATGCCGAATTATATTTTACCCCAAAACTTTGGCCAGATTTCAGAAAAAATGATTTCTTTGAGGCCATCTTAGCTTTTCAAAGTAGAGAAAGACGTTTTGGCAAAATTAGTGAACAACTACAAAAAAAATAATTAGACGGGAATGCGTAGAATAAGCTTTTTATTAGTAATCTTTAGTTTCATATCTTTATCAGGACTTACACAGGTTTCGCTAAATAATACACTCAATAATCTTGATTACAATAACCCCAGAACATTTGAAATTGGTGGGGTTACTGTATCCGGGGTCAAATTTCTTGATCATGGTGTATTGGTATCCCTATCGGGATTAGAAGTAGGAGAAACCATTGAAGTACCCGGAGAAAAAATCTCCAAAGCCATTAAAAAATTGTGGGAACAAGGATTGTTTTCAGACGTGGAAGTAAAAGCCACAAAGATTATAGGTAATAAAATATTTTTAGATATCTATCTTCAGGAACGACCGCGTCTTTCGGCGTTTTATTTTAGAGGGATAAGAAAATCCCAGGCCTCTGATATCAAAGAAAAACTCAGTTTAGTAAGAGGTACACAAGTCACAAAAAATAAAATTCAGCGAGCCGTTAATACCATTACTAATTATTTTGTCGATAAAGGTTATCTCGATGCTGAAATCGAGGTAATTAAAAAACAGGATACCGCGCTGAATAATCATATGCTTCTTGGATTCGAGATTGATAAAAATGAGCGGGTAAAAATTGCTTCCATAAATTTCCATGGAAATGAAACCTTCAAAGACGGACAATTACGCCGGAAAATGAAGGATACAAAACAAAAAACATGGTATAATATTTTTAAGCGATCTAAATTTATTGAAGCCATCTATGAAAAAGATAAAAAGAAAATTATAGATTTTTATAACGAAAATGGCTATCGCGATGCGAAAATTATGCGTGATTCAATATATAGAAATGAGGATAGCCTTGTTGTAATTGATATCTTTATAAAGGAAGGAAATAAGTATTATTTCAGAGATATAGAATGGATAGGCAACACCCAATACTCTAACGAGCAGTTAAGTATGGTTTTAGGTATTAAGCGTGGTGATGTTTATGACGAAAAAATTCTTCAGAAGCGGTTAAGAGGAGCACAAGATGCCGTTAGTACGTTGTATCTCGACAATGGTTATTTGTTCTTTAATGCTACGCCGGTAGAAGTTAATGTGACTAAAGACAGTATTGACCTTGAAATGCGCTTATACGAGGGCAAGCAAGCACGCATTAACAGAGTAACCGTGGTAGGTAACACCAAAACACACGATCATGTAATTCGTCGTGAGCTCCGAACTAAACCGGGTGAGCTCTTTAGTCAAACAGATGTGCAACGGTCAATCAGGGAGTTGGCAACTCTCGGTTATTTTAACCCTGAAACGCTTAATGTAAACCCACAACCCAATCCGGTTGATGGTACAGTAGATCTTGAATATATTGTCGAGGAACGCCCGAGCGATCAGATAGAGCTTTCTGGAGGATATGGTGCTGGTATGTTTATTGGTACAATTGGACTAAAACTTACTAACCTGGCTATAGGCGACTTCTTCAAAAAAGGTGCCTGGCGGCCACTGCCAACAGGCGATGGTCAGTCCCTGAATATACGTGGACAAACAAACGGTACATACTACAAAGCACTTAGTATGTCGTTTACCGAACCATGGCTTGGCGGACGTAAACCAAATTCACTATCGGTATCGTTCTATCATACCGTGCGTTCAGTCGATCAGCGTTTGTACGATGTGCAGCGTTTTATGAAAGTAACCGGAGGGTCTGTTGGTTTAGGACAGCGGTTAGACTGGCCAGACACTTATTTCTTATTAAACAATAGTCTAAGTTTTGAACATTATAACCTTAAAGAGTACAATTCCTATTTCTTCATTGATAATGGGCGCTCTAATAATTTCAGTTTAACTACGGTATTCTCCAGAAACTCCATTAGCCAGCCCATTTATCCACGCAGCGGGTCTCTCGTGTCCTTATCACTACAGATAACACCACCATACTCTTTATTTAAAGAAAAAGATTTTTGGAAGTTGTCTGAGTCTGAAAAAGACAATATTCATGAAACATACCCCGATGATGAAGCAGCAGCTAATTACGAAATTGATAAACGTCAAAATGCAGAGCGATACAAATGGATTGAATACCATAAGTGGAAATTCAAATCATCAAACTATACTTCAATAATTGGTAAATTAGTTTTGAATACGAATCTGGAATTTGGTTATTTGGGATATTTCAGCAATAGTATCGGGCCATCTCCCTTTGAGAGCTTTCAGTTAGGTGGTGATGGATTATCAGGCTACAATCTTTATGGAACAGAAACAGTTGGATTAAGGGGATATGCTAATCAGGGGTTACAAGGTCAATATGGTTCTTTAACCCCAGAAGGCGGAGGTAACCTTTACGAAAAAATCACTTTTGAATTGAGGTATCCATTGTCATTGAACCCGAATGCTACATTTTATGCACTCACATTCTTTGAGGCTGGTAATGCCTGGTACGATTTCAATGAGTTTTCACCATTTGATTTAAAACGTTCAGTTGGTGTAGGTCTTAGAATATATCTGTCAATGTTTGGTATGCTGGGTATCGATTATGGATACGGTTTCGATGATATTCCTAATTTACCTGATGCCAATAAAGGACAGTTTGCATTTACAATTGGTCAACGTTTCTAAAAATTATAAATATGAAAAGGATAAGTCTAATATTGCTGACGCTTTTGCTTTTTGCAGGAATTGGCAAAGCCCAACGGTTTGCATACGTAGATACAAGATACGTACTGGACAATATTCCTGAATATGAATCAGCCCAAAAGCAATTAGATATAATTGCCCAGGAATGGCAAAATGAAATAGAAACCATGTATACCGAAATTGAAAAACTTTATAAGGAATACGAGGTAGAAAAGGTATTGCTCAGTGATGAGCTGAAGAAAAAGAGGGAAGAAGAAATATTGCAGAAAGAACGGGAAGTTAAAGAGTTGCAAAAGAAACATTTTGGTCAGGAAGGCGACCTTTTTCAAAAAAGACAGGAATTAATTAAGCCCATTCAGGATGAAGTTTTTAATGCTATAAAAGAAATAGGAGAGAATGGTAACTATGCAATAATTTTTGATGTAGCATCTGGCATGGGAATCTTGTACAATGATCCTAAGTACGATAAAAGCGATGAAGTACTTGAAAAACTGGGTTATCAGAATTAACTTTGTATATTTGTATCACATAAATTTGAATGTAAAATTAAACAGATAAAGAAATGAAGCGAGTATTATTATTTTTAGCGGCTTTAACCATTGCTGGTGGTGTATCCTTTGCGCAAAAGGACCTCAAAATAGGACACATTAACTCAAATGTGTTGGTGCAGCAAATGCCAGAATTTGAGCGAGCCCAAAAAGAACTCCAAAAGCACGCCAAGGACCTTGAAAGTGCTTTGGGTGAAATGCAAACAGAATTGCAAACCAAATATCAAAACTACTCATCAAGAGCTGATTCTCTTTCGCCCCTGTTGCGGCAAGCCAAAGAAGAAGAAATTACAGAATTGCAACGGAGAATGGAAAACTTTAGAAATTCAGCGCAGGAAGATTTGAGAAAAAAAGAAAGGGAACTGCAACAGCCCATTATCACTAAAGTGCAAAAAGCTATTGATGATGTAGCACAAGAAAATGGTTTTACCTATATTCTTGATGCTGTTGAAGGTGGCCCCGTGCTATACACAGCTCCAACAAGTATTGATATTACCCAAATGGTAAAAAAGAAGTTGGGTATTCAATAAGAGATTTTCACAATTAAAATAGAAGGCTATCTTTGCATTAGATAGCCTTTTTTTATGCATAAAAATAACGCAATTGGTGTTTTCGATTCTGGTCTGGGTGGTATAAGTGTTTTAAACCATCTGGTAAATATTTTACCTGATGAGCATTTTATATACGTGGCCGATAGTTCATGGTGCCCTTACGGGAGTAAGAGCTATGACGAACTCAGGAAAAGGATTGACCAAATCGTTGATTACTTGATCGGTCGTGGTGTTAAACTGATTGTTGTGGCTTGTAATACTGCCACTGCCGCGGCCATTGATTATTTAAGATCAAAATACCACATGCCTTTTGTGGGCATGGAGCCTGCAATTAAACCTGCGGCAGAGCTCACAAAAACCAACGTAGTTGGTGTTTTGGCCACACCAAATACCTTCAACGGGCATCTTTTCCAGGAAACGCGCGAAAAATATGCTAGCCATGTCGAAGTCCTAATCCAGAAAGGATGTGGATTAGTAGAGCTGGTCGAAAACAATGAATCTAACAGTTCAGAAGCCTTCCATTTGCTTAAAGAATACACAAAACCAATGATTGAGAAGCACGCAGACTATTTGGTCCTCGGCTGTACACATTATCCTTTTTTGATAAATACGATCAAAAAAGTTGCACCTACCCTAAAAATAATTGACCCGGCACTACCTGTAGCCAGGCGCACAAGACAATTATTGCTTAGCCACAAGGCGGTAACAACAAATTCAAAAGGAAAAGTACAACTATATACAACCGGGGATTTAAATAAGTTGAAAAATTTTGCCGGTACCTTTGTAAAGGGTCTGTACGAGACATATAAATTAGATCTTTAATCACCCTGTTTTTCGGATGTTTTATCCTCTTTGTACCAACCAGCATACATAGTGTAATTGTTGGCAATTTTCTCAATCATTTCCTGCGTTTGTTCCGGGTCAATGTCTTTTACCTTTTTTGCCGGAATACCGGCATAAATACTATTGGGTTCCACTTCGGTACCGGCCAATACCAAAGCATTGGCAGCAATAATTGTGTTGCTGTGAATCACTACATGGTCCAGTACTGTGGCCCCCATTCCAATTAATACATTATCCAAAATGGTTGCTCCATGAATCGTTACATTATGACCAACAGATACATTATTGCCAATATGTACTTGCGATTTTTGATGCAATGTATGCAGCACGCTTCCATCTTGTATATTCACCTTATTTCCTATACGGATTGAGTTTACATCACCACGCAAAACGGTATTAAACCAAATGGTACATTCATCACCCATTTTTACATCTCCGATAATGGTAGCGTTATCTGCAAAAAAACATTCCGATCCCCACCCGGGATCAAAGCCTCTTACTGATTTTATTAATGCCATAGTATATTTTTACTTATAATTGTTATAAATAACATTTTGGGCAACAAAACTATGAAAAACACTTCAATTTTTGTTTGCCCAAATTTAAGATTGCCTTAACTTTGTTTTCAAATACAAACCAAAACGTTTATCAATCAATCAAAAAGAATTTAACTTATATGGGGTTAAATTCAAAATTAGAAGTCGAATCTGTTTGCGTACATAAATTTTTAAGGTGCTGTGTGTTTATTCGCACAGCATTTATAATACGCACGAGGTTCGCTTTTTGTTTATCAAATAAATAAGCTATGGCAACTACAAAAAAGAAGATTGAAAAAGAAGAGGTTGTTATCCGGTTTTCAGGTGATTCCGGCGATGGAATGCAGATGACCGGTACACAATTTTCTAACACAACTGCACTTTTGGGTAACGACGTTGCGACGTTTCCCGATTACCCGGCAGAAATCAGGGCGCCCCAGGGAACCGTTGGTGGTGTTTCAGGATTTCAGTTGCATTTTGGAAATGCGAAAGTGCACACACCGGGGGATTATTGCGACGTGCTGGTGGCAATGAACCCTGCTGCGCTTAAAGCTAACACAAGATGGGTTAAGAAAGGCGGTACCATTATCGTCAATATTGATAGTTTCACTGATAAGAACCTTAAAAAAGCAGGTTTTGAAGAAAACCCACTACCTGAATTTAAAAAGGGAGAGTATAACGTTATTGAAGCACCAATACAAACACTCGTTCGCGAAGCTGTGAAAGATTTGGGGCTGGACATGAAATCGATTGAAAGAACAAAAAACATGTTTGCCCTGGGTATCACATATTGGTTATTCAACAGACCAATGAATCACACAGAAGAATTTTTTGAGCAAAAATTTGCCAAAAAGCCAGAAATCATTGAGGCTAATATTTTGGCACTTCATGCCGGCTATAATTATGCCAATACTGTTGAAGCATTAAGCTCGCATTATGTGGTAAAAAAAGCTGAGCTTGAGAAAGGTATTTACCGTAATATCAATGGTAATACGGCTACAGCGTGGGGTTTGATTGCAGCTTCAGAGAAGGCTGAAATGTCTCTTTTTTGCGGTTCATATCCAATTACACCGGCTACTGAAATCTTACATGAGCTTTCTGCCCGCAAAGACATGGGTGTAAAAACCTTTCAGGCCGAAGATGAAATTGCTGGAATTACCACCGCCATAGGAGCAAGCTTTGCCGGCCATTTAGCTGTTACCACTACCTCAGGCCCTGGTCTGGCACTAAAAACAGAAGCTGTTGGGTTGGCTGTAATTACTGAGTTGCCACTTGTAATTGTAGATGTTCAGCGTGGAGGCCCTTCTACCGGATTACCCACCAAAACAGAACAATCAGACTTGTTGCAGGCCATATATGGACGACATGGTGAAAGTCCGGCAGTAGTTATAGCAGCAAGCAGCCCTTCAAATTGCTTCCATTATGCCTTTGAAGCTGGCAAAATTGCCCTTGAACATATGGTTCCCGTAATTCTTTTAACAGATGGTTTTTTGGCCAATGGATCAGAACCATGGCGGGTGCCCGAAATGAGTTCACTTCCCAAAATTAATCCACCATTCGTTGATAAAGACGAAAAAGATTATTTACCGTATGAAAGAGATCCTGAGACGCTGGTGCGTAAATGGGCAGTGCCCGGTATGAAAGGTTTTGAGCATAGATTAGGTGGATTGGAAAAAATGGATAAGACCGGGAACGTTTCCTATGTCCCGGAAAATCACCAGCTCATGAGTGAGTACCGTCAGAAAAAAGTCAATAAAGTTGCCGAAGACTTTCCTGTACCCGCTATCGAAGGAGATGACAAAGGAGAACTTTTAGTAGTTGGATGGGGCGGAACATATGGGCATCTTCATTCCGCTGTGACTAAAATGCAGGCAGAAGGGAAAAAGATAAGCTTTGTACATTTTAATTATATCTATCCATTACCTAAAGGGGTGGATAAGATTTTTGAAAATTTCGACAATATAATTGTTTGTGAATTGAACCTTGGGCAATTTGCTGATTATTTAAGTATTAAAGTTCCTGGTTTTAAATACCAAAAGTATAATAAGGTACAAGGTCTTCCTTTTACCATCGATGAATTAACAAATGCGTTTAACAAAATATTGGAGGATAAATAGCAATGGCTGAAGTAAATAAATTAACTCCGAAAGATTTTAAAAGTGATCAGGAAATACGCTGGTGCCCGGGTTGTGGTGACCACGCGATTCTGAATGCTGTACAAAAAACTATGGCGAATCTCGGTATCCCACGTGAGAAATTTGCCGTGGTTTCAGGTATCGGCTGTTCATCACGCTTCCCATATTATATGAATACTTATGGCTTTCATGGTATTCACGGACGTGGAGCAGCCATTGCCAGTGGCCTCAAAGTGGCCAATCCGGAATTATCGGTTTGGCAAATTACCGGCGACGGCGATGCTTTGGCAATTGGTGGAAACCATTTTATCCATGTGATTCGCCGCAACATTGATATGAACTTGCTGTTGTTCAATAATGAGATTTATGGCTTAACAAAGGGACAGTATTCCCCAACATCGCAACTGGGAGCCCGATCTAAAACCTCACCATTCGGAACTGTTGAAAAACCCTTCCATCCCGGTGAACTTGTTATTGGCGCACAGGGTAACTTTTTTGCACGGGCTATTGACAATCAGGTTAAGGTGACTACTGAAATCTTTGAGCAAGCAGCGCGTTTTAAAGGTACATCTGTAGTTGAAATTTTACAAAATTGTGTGATCTTTAACGATGCCATTCACGAAAATATTATAAATCGCGATGTGCGTGATGATCGAACCATTTTGCTTAAGCATGGCGAAAAAATGATCTTCGGCAAAGATCAGGATAAAGGATTGGTGCGTGATGGATTAAAACTGAAAGTGGTCAACATTGGCAAAGATGGTTACACTATTGAGGATATTTTAACCCACGATGCCCATGAGCCCAATCCCGGAATGCATCTTATGCTTGCCAATATGCGCTATCCGGACTTTCCGGTGGCTGTTGGCGTTATCAGGGCTATGCCTGAGCCTACTTACGATGAGCGCGTTGAGCAGCAAATAAAGGATGTGCAAAAACAATCTAAAGTTAAAAATATGGATGACCTCATGCGTACAGGTGATACATGGGAGGTCAAATAATACTTTGACTGAGTAAAAAAAGAGGTTGTCTGTAAAGGCAGCCTTTTTTTATGAACAATTTTTTTATTTCTGTTGTCTCCTTCAGGATACATCTTTTAATTTTATTAAATTTAACCTGTTAAACGCAAAAAATATGATAACCTTACAACCTGGAGATAAAGCACCAGAATTTCAGGCTAAAAATCAAGATGGTGACCCTGTTTCATTAAGTGATTTCAAAGGGAAAAAGCTTATCCTTTATTTTTATCCCAAAGACAATACCCCCGGCTGTACTGCCGAAGCCTGTAACCTCAACGATAATTACAGTGAATTGACTGAGAAAGGTTTTGAAGTTGTTGGGGTTAGTCCGGATAGTATTGAATCACATCAGAAGTTTATTGCCAAACACAATCTTTCCTTTCACCTGATAGCAGATCCTGACAAAGAAGTAATTAACAAATATGGTGTGTGGGGAGAGAAAAATATGTACGGAAAAAAGTCCATGGGTTTACTCCGTACCACTTTTGTGATTGATGAGCAAGGAGTGATTCAATACATTTTTAAGCAAGTAAAACCAAAAGATCATACCAATCAAATATTGGAAAAAATAAAATAACATGACCAAAGAAAAAAACGCAGATTTAAACGCTGAAAAGAAAAAGGCTTTGCAAGCTACCCTCGACAAAATTGAAAAAAGTTATGGTAAAGGCACCATTATGAAAATGGGTGATAGTGCCATAGAAGATATTCCATCAATTTCAACCGGTTCCATTAGCCTGGACTTTGCCCTCGGAGTAGGAGGGTTCCCACGTGGCAGAGTTGTAGAAATATTTGGCCCCGAATCTTCAGGTAAAACTACACTCGCCATACATGCCATTGCTGAAGCTCAAAAAGCAGGAGGTATTGCTGCATTTATTGATGCAGAACATGCCTTTGACCGCTTCTATGCTGAAAAACTGGGTGTCGATATTGAGAATCTCTACATTTCACAACCCGATAACGGAGAGCAATCTTTGGAAATTACCGATAGCCTCATACGTTCAGGGGCAATTGATATTCTTGTGGTAGACTCGGTAGCAGCCTTGACGCCAAAAGCCGAAATTGAAGGTGAAATGGGCGATTCGAAAATGGGACTTCAGGCTCGTCTTATGTCGCAGGCACTTAGAAAGCTTACAGCCAATATTAGTAAAACACATACGACCTGTGTATTTATTAATCAGTTGCGCGAAAAGATTGGAGTCATGTTTGGCAATCCGGAGACTACAACCGGTGGTAATGCCCTGAAATTTTATTCTTCAGTGCGCGTCGATATCAGGAAAATAAGTACCATTAAAGATGGTGACGAGATAACAGGAAGCCGTACGCGTGCCAAAATTGTAAAAAATAAAGTTGCACCTCCATTCCGTAAAGCAGAGTTCGATATCATGTATGGAGTAGGTATTTCTAAAACAGGCGAAATTATTGATTTGGGCGTAGATTACGGAATTATCAAAAAGGCCGGTTCATGGTTTAGCTACGGCGAAACCAAACTTGGACAGGGCCGCGAAGCTGTAAAGCAGGTAGTGATGGACAATCCTGAACTTGCTGATGAACTGCAGCAAAAAATTATTGATAAACTCAATAATCCAGAAGAATAATTTAAATAACGATAAATTGCCGGAGAAGTTAACCCTTAATCCGGCTTTTTTATAACTAACAGGTAAGGAAAATATTATGTGGTTCAAAAGTATATTGATCTTAATCACCGCTTCGGCTTTCATGTGGAATTGTTCCGGCAAGGATCATCAGGAACAAGCTGCTGACAGGCAATCAGAAAATGAGGCAAAAGATACTGTTCAACTCAAGATTGACAGTTTGTCGGGCGCCATTAGGGAAACGCCCCGAGAAGACACCCTTTTTTATCAACGGGCACAATATCATTTGATGAATGGTGATGTGAAAAATGCGGTGAACGATTTGGAAATTGCAAAAAAACTCAATCCCGAAGAACCGGTCTATTATCTTGATTTGGCTGACCTGGAGCTGAGAAGAGGTGAGTCCGGTATTGCAAAAGATTTATTGGAAGCATGCCATAAAAAGTTTCCTGAAAATGTGGAAGCTATGGTAAGATTAGCCAATATTTATATGGCCGTTGAGCAGTATAAGGAAGCTCGAACATATCTTATTAAAGCCTCCAGGGTAGAACCCGAAAATCCACGCTTGTATCTCCTAAGTAGCATGATTTTTCAGGAAATGGGTGATGCTGAAAGAGCAATTGAGGATCTTTACGACGCATTAAAATACGACCCGGATTATTACGATGCTCATGTGATGCTCGGCCTTATCAATGCGCGTTTAAACAAAGATATTGCAATCGACCATTACATGAATGCTATGCGTGTGCAACCCGGTAATCCCGAAGCCGTTTATAATCTGGGAATGTATTATCAGGAAAATAAGCAGTTTGATAAAGCTATAGAGACTTATAAAAAAGGATTAAAAACCATTGACAGTACACACCAGCATTTTTTATTCAATTTGGGATATATTCTGGAAAATTATAAATCGAACCCTGACAGTGCAATTTATTATTACCAAAAAGTAATTGAAAAGTATCCGGAAGATTATCGTGTTTTTTACAGGATAGGCCAGTGTTATGAAGCTACAGGCAAGGAAAAAAAGGCAATGGCCAGTTACGATATGTGTTTGAAAATAAACCCCGAATTCGATTTAGCATACAATGCCCTGTCACGGCTAAGCGAAAAGTATAATAAACAGCGTCAATAAGCAAACTTAACTAAATATCAATATTATGAGAATCCTGATAAGTATAATGATTGTGCTTACTTCCATTGCGTGGTCATGTAATCAAAATGCTGGTAAAACAGCCTCAAAAGACACTCCACAGCCAAAATTCAATATTGAGTTGACGCAGGCTGAGAAAGCGGGTGGAGTAATGACACCCGAAATTCTTTGGAAATTTCGCCGCTTAAGCGACCCAAAGCTATCTCCGGACGGAAAGCAGGTGCTTTTTGGCCTTACAGTGTATGATGTACCCACCAATAAAAGTAAGACCGAGATTTTTGTAATTCCTTTCAACGGCGGAGATGCCCGGAAAGTTCTTGAACTGGACGGCTCGCAATTTAACCAGCGTTGGCTCGACAATGAGAAATTTGCTTTTATCAGCACCCATCAGGGTAGCGCACAGGTTTATAAAGCCACTGTAGCTGATGGAAGCCCGGAAAAAGTTACCGATATTAAAGGTGGTATCAATAGCTTTGAATACAGCCCCGGCGGTGGTAAAATTCTATACACTAAAGATGTCAAGGTAATAAAAGACCTTTCTGATAAGCACCCCGATTTACCAAAAGCCAATGCTATATCAGCTGATGATTTAATGTACCGGCATTGGAATCACTGGAACGACGATAAATTCAGTCACATTTTTTATGCAGAAACCGGAAAAGGACTGATTAAAAATGGAAAAGATATAATGAAAGATGAACCCTGGGATTCACCGCTGTCGCCCTGGTTCGACAATACCCAAATAACCTGGTCGCCCGATGGTAAAACCATTGCTTATACTTGTAAAAAACTTACAGGTAAGGATTATGCAATCTCCACAAATTCTGATATTTATCTCTATAACCTTGCCAATGGCGAGACTACCAATATCACCGAAGCTAATAAGGGATTCGATAAATATCCGACATATTCGCATGATGGTCGTTACATTGCATACGAATCAATGGAAACACCCGGATATGAGTCTGATAAAAACAGGTTATTCGTATACGATACAGAGAAACAAACACGTGAATACCTTACGAAAAATTTTGAGGAAAATGTATCGGGCCTTACCTGGTCACCAGACAACAAACAAATTTATTTTGTGAGCGGTATACATGCCACATATCAGTTATACAAAATGAACGTGGCCACACGCGAGGTCACTCAAATTACAGACGGTAATCACAACTACCAGTCATTTGCATTGAACGGGGAGAAATTGCTCGGTATGATAATGAAACAGCGTATGGCCAGCGAATTATTTGTGATTGACCAAGCAAGCGGAGAGGAAACGAGGCTTACCCATGTGAACAAGCATATTTATGACCATATCACCATGGGAAAATCTGAGGAGCGCTGGGTAGAAACAACTGATGGCAAAAAAATGTTGGTTTGGGTGATTTATCCGCCAAACTTCGACGAAACAAAAGAATACCCAGCATTGCTTTATTGTCAGGGAGGCCCGCAAAGCGCGGTAAGTCAGTTTTTCTCTTACCGTTGGAATTTCCAAATGATGGCAGCTAACGATTATATTATTGTTGCACCTAACCGCCGTGGTCTGCCTACTTTTGGGCAGGAGTGGAACCAACAAATTTCTGGCGACTACAGTGGACAGAACATCAAAGATTATTTTTCAGCCATCGATGCAGTAAAAAAAGAACCTTTTATTGACGAAGACCGTCTTGGTGCTGTGGGAGCCAGCTATGGCGGATATTCAGTATTTTACCTTGCCGGTCATCACGAAGGTCGCTTTAGTGCCTTTATTTCGCATTGTGGAATGTTTAATTTTGAGAGTTTCTATGCTGCTACTGAAGAAACATTCTTCCCCAATCACGATATTGGCGGAGCTTATTGGGAAAAGGATAATAAAGTGGCGCAGCGTTCTTATAAAAATTCACCGCACAAATTTGTGCAAAACTGGGATACGCCGATAATGATTATAACAGGAGGAAAAGATTTTCGTATTCCTTATACTGAATCACTGCAGGCTTTTAACGCTGCACAACTTAACGATGTGCCGAGCCGCCTACTCTATTTTCCTGAAGAAAGCCATTTTGTGCTGAAACCACAAAACAGCATTCTCTGGCAACGTGAATTTTTTGGTTGGCTCGATAAATATTTAAAATAGTTTTTTGCTACAAACAAAGAAAAGGCGTCCTTCATCTGTAGGACGCCTTTTCTTTGTTCAACTATGAAAAAATTACTGCTTATTTCGTCTTGAAATCAAAGTTAATTTTAATCCGGTAAGTTTTTCCAAAAAGATCCGGGTTTTCTAAAGATATGAGTTCCATTTGCTTTTTGATGTAGTCGGCAAAAACTTTTTTACCTGTTACATCTTTTACCTGGAGCCAGCCATCTTCGTCTACTTTAAAAGTGGTCCAAACATAAGCTGATTCGCTGCGGTCGGCAAGTTCTTCTGTGAATTGAACCAATTGTTCAATGGCTGTGTAAAGCTCCTTGTCTGAGTTGGCTGTTGCGCTAATTGCCGGAAAGGCAAAGCTTGTGGTTGTGTTCATTAACAGTGCAATAAAAATTGCGGCGGTGATTGTTTTTAAATTTTTCA